>JAYFRK010000499.1:0-1930 GCA_034925975.1 Clostridium sp. | reverse complement strand
TAGAAAAAATTCACTCAGAGTACAACACTACTATATTGATTGTTACTCATAACAATTCTATAGGCCAAATGTCTGACAAAGTAGTAAAACTAAAAAGTGGAGAAATTAGAGAAATAGCAGTTAACGAGAGTAAAATTTCTGCTGAAAGGATTGATTGGTAATGGTCTTAGACAATAGAATTAGAAGAGTATTATCTGAGCATAAAGGGCAATATATAGGTTCTATAATGCTGGTTATTTTAAGCTGCATGCTATTTACAAGTTTTAATTTAACTTTTAAGAATACTAATGACAACATGAATTCTTTTATAGAAAAAAATGTACTTAGTGATTCTACTTCAGTGTTTCAAAAGCCAATAGAAAATATCAGTGAAATAGAAAATAAATTTAATGCTAAAATTGAAGAACGAAAACAATTTGATTATAAGCTAAAAGATAACACAACTTTAAGAGTTTTTAGTAAAAGCTCTAAGATTAATATACCTTATATAACTGAGGGCAGTGATATACAAGGTGAAAATGAAATATTACTAGATCCATCATTTGCTAAATTCCATAGTATAAAGCTTGGAGATACTATAAAGTTGTCCCCTTATGAATTTAAAGTTGTTGGATTTATGTCCCTTCCCGATTATATGTATCCTCTAAAATCTGAGGCAGACATAATGGTAGATTTCAATACATTTGGTATTGCAGTTATCTCCGAAAAAGACATCCTTAAATTTAGCAACACTTTATCCTATTATAACTTTAAATTTATAGATAACAATTCTTCTAAGGTTAAAGAATATATATCTAAAACAAACCCCATCTTATTTTGGCAAGATAAAAGTGAAAATCCACGATATACACTTATAGCTAAAAAACTTGAAAGCTCTGCACAACTGGGTATACTATTACCTATAATTATACTAATTTTAACATGTCTTTTGCTCTCAATTATAATGTGGAGAATGATTAAAAGTGAGTTCATTCAGATAGGAACTCTTTACGCTTTAGGTTATACAAAAAAAGAAATATTAAAACACTATATAAAATTTCCAATAATAATTTCACTATTAGGTGGAATACTTGGTACAATCCTAGGAATTATTACTGTAAGTCCATTGCTCCATTATATGATTACCTACTTCAATATTCCGAGTATAGATAGTTCCTATAGTCCTTTATATATTGCAATAAGCCCAATTATTCCATTGATATTTTTGGTTACATCTGTATGGATTATAGCCTCAAAGGCATTGAAGCTTTCTCCTCTACAACTAATGAGAGGAAACATAGGCAATAGCAAAGTAGGTAAGTTAGAAAAGAAATTAAAATTATACAGATTTAAATTTGAAACTAAATTTAAAATAAGAGAGCTGTGGAGGAATATTCCTAGAACTCTAATCCTAATTTTAGGTGTTACAATAGCCTCTATGTTTCTTCTTCTAGGTTTTATAAGTAAAAATTCCATTGATTCTATATTAGAAAAGGGTTATAAAAACACCTATAAATATGAATATAACTATATACTAAATAAAATTCATAATGAAAATACTTATGGAGGGGATGAATATAATTTTTCATCTTTTAAAACAGGTGAAAATGGAGAAAATTTCTCTATTTACGGCTTGAAACCTAATGCTAAATCTATAAGCTTAGTAGATAAAAATAATTCCCCTTTAATTTTTGATAGGGCTATAATTACTCTACCTTTAGCAGAAGAGTTGAATCTATCAATTGGTGATACTATACAGGTCATAAACAACTATACTAATGTTAAATCATCTTTAAAAATAGATGCTATAGCTAATTCATATATGGATAAAGCAATATATATGCCCCTTGATAAATTTAACAAAATAATGAATTTGCCTGAAGATAGTTTTATTGGAATATACTCAGACAAGGATCTAAACATTGATAATTCTAAAATATTTAAATTAGGA
>JAYFRK010000330.1:0-5639 GCA_034925975.1 Clostridium sp. | reverse complement strand
TTAAGTGGTGTTACTTGGGGAGCTTTAATGAGTAAACTATCTGTAGTATTAATGGCCTATTTTAATGAAACAATTTCTGTAACTGTTTCTAATGGAATCGGTTCCGGAATAATTTGTTTACAATCTAAAATACCTTTAGTTTCATTTATACCTGGTGGCTTTATAGGATGGTCTGCTTACCTAGCTTCTAAAATGAATTTTAGTATAGCTATTATTTCTATGATTTGTGGAGCATTATTAGGATATACTTCTGAAAAATTAACCAATCTGTTTTTAAATATAAATAGAGTTGAAAATGAGTAAATACTGTAATTTTCAAAGGACATATTTTATATACTAATATTGAAATGGATAAGAAAATAATATATTATAGTTATATAGAAGAATATATGAAACCGTTAACTAGATTTTAATGGAAGCGGTTCCCTTAATTAGTAAGGAGGAGCAGATATGTCTGTTACAATAAGTCATATTGCTAAAGAAGCGGGGGTATCCCAAACTACTGTTTCAAGAGTTTTAAATAACTCAGAATCTGTAAAAGAAGAAACTAGAGAAAAAGTATTAAAGGTAATAAAGGAATTAAATTATACTCCTAGCGCTATAGCAAGAAGTTTATCTACTAGCAAAACAAATACTATAGGTGTTGTTGTTCCGGATATAAACAATCCGTTTTTTGGAGAAGTAATAAAGGGTATTAGTGAAGAAGCAGACAAGCACGATTTAAATATAATACTTTGTGATACTAATGATTCATTAAATAAAGAATTAAAGGCGCTTAAATTACTAAAGGAACAAAGAATTCAGGGAGTAATAATAACTCCAAATTCAGTAGAAGACGAATTTAATGGAGAGTATTTAAAGATACTTGAGAATTTAGGAATACCAGTTATTTTGCTAGAAGGTGAAGTTAAATATTCAAATTTTAGTGGAGTATTTATTGATAATATAAAGGGAGGCTATCAAGGGACAGAAGCACTTATAAAGGCAGGACATAAAAAAATAGCCATTATAACAGGTCGTATAAAAACGTTATCCGCAAAGAATAGATTAGTAGGATATAAGAAAGCATTAGCTATGAATAATATTGATATAGATGAAAAATATATTTTTTATGGAGACTATAGAAGAGAAACTGGATACAGTATTGCAAAACAGATTATGAATATGGAAGATAGGCCTACTGCAATATTTGTAAGCAGTAATTTGATGACATTTGGAGCTATTAAAGCTATATACGAAGAAAACTATAAAATACCTGAGGATATAGCAATCATGGGTTTTGATAATATAGATGTTCTAGATATTATAGGAATGAATATAAGCTATGTTAATGGACCTTCAATGGAAATAGGGAAGAGAAGTTTAAGAATGCTTATGGAAGGTTTAGACAAAAGCAAACATAAGGAAATGGAAAAAGTTACTCTTATGCCGCAGCTTATTTTGAAGGGATCAGAAAAATATATACCAGAAACTCAAGAAACTTAATAGATAGTAAGATATGTTTTAAAAATTGTTGATGCCATAAATAATTTATCCAACAATTTTTAAAACAGATTTTTAATAGTAAATGAAAGTTTTAAACTTAATGTAAGCGGTTCCAAGATTCGAAGTATGAAATAGCAGTATAAAAGGTAAGTGAAATTAGAAAAATAATTAGAGGTGCTTATAAATAAATTCATCAATTAATAGAGATCTAATGTATTTTTAAACTTTAAAAGTTATTAGATAAATTTTAAAGTTATTATTTTATATAAAATAAAATGCTAAAAATAATATTTTATGTTTAACGCAAAATATAAGGAAAATATAAGGAGAGGATAAAATGAAACTAGAAAAGTATATAGACCACACATTATTAAAACCAGAGGCTACAGAGGCAGAAATAATAAAGATTTGTGAAGAGGCTAAAAAGTATGATTTTGCTTCAGTATGCGTAAATGCATATTATGCTTCCCTAGTAAGTAGAGAATTAAAAGGAACTGACGTTAAAACTTGTGTTGTAGTAGGCTTCCCTCTTGGAGCAACAACTAAAGAGGTAAAAGCTTTTGAAACAAAGCAAGCTATTGAAAACGGTGCACAAGAAGTAGATATGGTAATTAACGTAGGGGCTTTAAAGGCTAAAAAATATGATGAAGTTAGAGAAGATATAAAGGCAGTTGTTGAAGCTGCAAAGGGAAAAGCACTAGTAAAGGTTATACTTGAAAACTGTCTTTTAACAAAAGAAGAAATAATAAAAGCTTGTGAATTATCAAAAGAAGCTAGAGCAGATTTTGTTAAGACTTCTACAGGATTTTCAACTGGTGGAGCAAAAGTAGAAGATGTTAAATTAATGAGAGAAACTGTGGGACCAGATATGGGAGTTAAAGCCTCAGGAGCAGTTAGAACAAGAGAAGATGCAGATGCTGTAATAGCTGCAGGAGCTAATAGAATAGGAGCTAGTGCATCAATAGCTATAGTTGAAGGAAGCAAAAGCCAGGCTACTGGATACTAAGATTATAAGGACTACTAGCAGATGGAGGTGTAAACAAGGTGATAGATAGAGTAATTTGGATAGTACTAGACAGTGTAGGTATGGGAGCATTGCCAGATGCACATAAATACGGAGATGAGAATAGTAATACAATTGGGAACATATCAAAAACAGTAGGGGGATTAAATCTTCCAAATATGGAGAGATTAGGCCTTGGAAACATAGAAGAAATGGTTGGTGTAAATAGAGTAGAAAATCCAATAGGCTGTTATGCTCGTTTTAGTGAATTATCTAATGGAAAGGATACGACTACTGGACATTGGGAGATGGTAGGAATAAATTCAGAGCAACCTTTCCCAACATACCCTAATGGATTTCCAAGGGACTTAGTAGAGGCCTTTGAGAATGCTGTAGGAAGAAAGATTTTAGGAAATAAAACAGCTTCAGGTACTGCTATATTAGATGAGCTTGGAGAAGAACATATGAAAACTGGAAAGCTTATCGTATATACTTCTGCAGACAGTGTATTTCAAATTGCAGCCCATGAAGAAATTGTTCCACTTGAGGAACTTTATAAAATATGTGAAACTGCTCGTAATATGTTAGTTGGAGAACATGCAGTAGCTCGTGTTATTGCAAGACCATTTGTTGGAGAGCCTGGAAACTTTACTAGAACTCCAAATAGAAGAGATTTTTCATTGGTGCCGCCTTACAACACTGTATTGGATAACTTAAAGAGCAGCAACTTTAACGTTATGGCAGTTGGCAAAATTGAAGATATATTTTCAGGAAAAGGAGTTACAGAAGCTGTTCATACAAAAGACAATATGGATGGAGTAGATAAGACTTTAGACTACATGAAAGAGGATAAAAAAGGACTTATTTTCACAAACCTTGTAGATTTTGATATGAAGTGGGGACATAGAAATGATGTGGAAGCTTATGCAAAAGGACTTGAAGCTTTTGATAAGAGACTTCCAGATATAATAGGGGCAATGAAGGATACAGATATATTATTTATAACTGCTGATCATGGCTGTGATCCTACTACATCTGGCACAGACCATAGCAGAGAATATGTTCCTTTCTTAGCCTATGGAAAAGCACTAAAAGAAAATTTAAACTTAGGAACAAGAAAAACTTTTGCGGATATGGGTCAAACAATTGCTGAAATCTTTTCAGTTGAACCAATAAGAGTAGGTGAAAGTTTCTTTAAGGAAATAACTAAGTAATTACTGAACAAATATTGAAGGGAGCCATAAAAATGAATTTATATAACAACATAAAAGAAGCTGCAGATTACATCCTAGAGAAAACAAAAGTTAAGCCAGAAATAGCTTTAATATTGGGTTCAGGTCTTGGAGCTATTGCAGATCAAATAGAAGATGCAGAATACTATGATTACAAAGACATACCACACTTCCCAGTATCAACAGTAGAAGGTCATGCTGGAAGACTTGTAATTGGAACATTAGAAGGTAAAAAAGTTGTAGCAATGCAAGGTCGTTTCCACTATTATGAAGGCTACGCAATGAAAGAAGTAACTTTTCCAGTAAGAGTTATGAAGCTTTTAGGTATTTCAAAGCTTATAGTTACTAATGCAGCAGGTGCTGTAAATGAAGGATATAAGCCAGGAGACTTAATGTTAATATCAGATCATTTAAATCTATCAGGAGATAATCCATTGATAGGAAAAAATTTAAATGAATTTGGAACTCGTTTCCCTGATATGTCAGATATTTATGACAAACAATTAAGACAAAGGGTAAAAGAAATTGCAAAATCATTAGGAGTAGAGCTTAGAGAAGGTGTTTATGCATGCATGAGCGGTCCTACTTATGAAACACCTGCTGAAGTTAAAATGGTACGTATACTAGGTGGAGATGCAGTAGGTATGTCAACAGCTCCAGAATCTATAGTTGCTGTCCACAGTGGAGTTAAAGTAATTGGTATTTCATGCATGACAAATATGGCAGCAGGAATACTAGAACAACCACTAAACCACGAAGAAGTTGTGGAGACATCTGCAAGAGTTAGAGAAACATTTATAAAACTTATGAAACAAATAATAAAAGAAATCTAACATCTAAAACCTACAGCCTAAAAGAAAGGGGAGGTAATGTAAATGAGAATGTATGACATCATAATGAAAAAAAGAAATGGTGGAGAGCTTACAACTGAGGAAATTAATTTCTTTGTAGATGGATATACAAAGGGAGAAATTCCAGATTACCAGGTATCAGCTCTTATGATGGCTATCTACTTTCAAAAGATGAATAAAAGAGAAACAGCTGCCCTTACAAAAGCAATGGTAGAAAGCGGAGACGTTGTTGATTTATCAGCAATAGAAGGAATAAAGGTAGATAAACACAGTACTGGTGGAGTTGGAGACACTACAACATTAGTACTTGGACCAATAGTAGCTGCAGCTGGAGTGCCAGTTGCTAAAATGTCTGGAAGAGGACTTGGACACACTGGTGGTACTATAGATAAACTTGAATCATTCCCAGGTTTCTCAGTAGAAATGCCTATTGAAAAGTTTATAGAAAATGTAAACGAAAAGAAGATAGCAATAGGAGGTCAAACTGCTAATTTAGCTCCAGCAGATAAGAAGCTTTATGCCCTTCGCGATGTTACTGCAACAGTAGATAATATGTCATTAATTGCTGGAAGTATAATGAGTAAAAAGATTGCTTCAGGAGCAGATGCTATTGTACTTGATGTTAAGACAGGAAGCGGAGCATTTATGAAGGATGAAGACAGCTCTTTTGCATTGGCACAGGAAATGGTTGATATAGGAACCCACGTTGGAAGAAACACAATTGGAGTAATAACAAACATGGATGAGCCACTAGGCTTTGCTGTAGGTAATGCCCTTGAAGTACAAGAAGCTATAGATACATTAAAGGGAAGAGGACCTTCTGATCTTACTGAGCTTTGCTTAACATTAGGTTCTCATATGCTTGTATTAGGCAAAAAAGCTAATAGTTTTGAAGAAGGAAAGAAGATTCTTCAGGATATAATTAATTCAGGAAAAGGCCTTGCAAAACTAAGAGAATTAGTTGAAGCTCAAGGAGGAGATTCTAGATTCGTAGATGATCCTTCATTATTCCCTAAGCCTAGTATAGTAGAGGCTGTAGCATCTCCACAGGATGGTTATGTAAAGGGT
>JAYFRK010000124.1:0-1647 GCA_034925975.1 Clostridium sp. | reverse complement strand
AAATCTGTTTATAAATTTATCTATAGTATAATTTAATGCAACTTCGGGGTCAATGTCAAGCAATCTTGATACATTTATTGTACTAAATATTAAATCTCCTACCTCTTCTAGTATTTTTTCCTTGTTTTGGGATTTATATACCTGTTTTACTTCATTACATTCTTCAATTATTTTATCTAGAGATGGTTTTGCATCATTCCAATCGAATCCAACTTTAGCAGCTTTTTTTTGTATTTTTTCAGCTCTCATTAGTGATGGTAAACTTCTAGCTACATGTTTTAATTCATCAGTATAAGTTTCTAATGCTTTTTCTTTTCTCTTTATTTCATCCCAATTTACCAAAACTTCATCAGAACTACCAACTTTGACTTTTCCAAAAACATGAGGATGTCTTTCTATAAGTTTAGTACATATTCCTTTAATTATATCTGAAATATCAAAATAACCTTCTTCTTTTCCTATCTGAGCATGGAAAACAACCTGAAGTAATACATCCCCTAACTCTTCTATTATCTTATCTTCATCTTGTTCATCTATTGCTTCTATAACCTCATAACATTCTTCAATCAGATACTTTTTTAAGGATTCATGGCTTTGTTCTCTATCCCAAGGGCATCCATCATCTCCACGTAAAACCTCCATTATGTCAAGTAAATCGTGAAAATCCTTTGCAGCTTCTAAAGCTTTAGGAATATATATAGATGTTAAATGATCAATATCTTCCTGTCTGTCTAATTCATATAAATGTATTTTTCTAATACTTTCTAACTCTTTAACTCCAGCTGCCCTTATAAAGTATATTTCCATATCATCATTAAAATATTCCAATAACCTTAATTTTACTTCAGAAGCTATAAACTTATTATATACTTGAGTTACAATAGTTCCTAGCCTTTTATCTAAAATTTGATTATTAATGTCAAAAGCATCTATAATCTTTACACCGTTTATTGGATCTATTCTCAGACTTTCCATCATAGCATCAACAAAACTTATAGCAGGAAATATATCTATATCAATGTTTTCTTTTTCACATAAATTAATTAAAATATTTACAGACTTTTCTGCTATAAGAGGATGCCCAGGTACTGCGTAGACCAAATCTCCCAGTTCTTTATGCTTATTAACTAAATCTTTAGCTATTGCTTCATAAACATCATCAAAATTATTTAGAGTTTCATAACTATTATCATATGTTTTAAACTTAACTCCGGCTTCTCTTAAGTATTCTACGTTAGGATGAACTTCTGTTCTAAAGAAAACATTATCACTATCTTTTAATAAACTAAAAGTTCCCATAGTAATTGCTTCTTTACTTCCAGGTCCTAATCCTACAATCCTAATCATATCTATTCTCCTTTTGCAATTCTAAATTATCTTCTACTTCTTCTTCTCGCTAACTCATTATAATCCACTACTTTAAACATTAAAACTAGTATTATATATACTATTATACCTACAAGTATAGCAATTAAACAAGAAATGGAATTACTCATTGTATAATTATAGACCTTTACGTATATAAAAACAACTGTTACTATCATTATAATCGAAGCATACGCTGGTTTTATTAACCCTTGATACAAATCAAATTTAACACTTAAAGTTCTCTTTAGCAGTGCCATATTTAAAACCACAGCAGTTACA
>JAYFRK010000205.1:0-3460 GCA_034925975.1 Clostridium sp. | reverse complement strand
TATTCTTAAATGGAACATTATCATTAACTTCATGAATCGTATATACATTTTTCATAAATAACTATCCATGAAAGTAACCGGTTCTTGATGAAACTACAACATAAGGTATTTGAGAACCATTTTTTTCAATATATGCTTGATATAAATCATCTTTCAAATGTTCTATTTTGACCACTTTTTCCCCATACTCCTCATATAAATCTTTTTTAAATAGCTCTTGCCAGTCACTAAGGATAGGTGCATTTAGAGTCATATAGTTGGCAAAGCTCTCTAAGTCGTCAGCGCGGCCTCCATTAGCTATATATTTCTTATATAAACTTTCAATATCAACTCGATCTAAGAATGTTTTACTCCATTTTATTTTTTGTGCTTCTGGTTTATTTTCTTGGCTACTAATAATATAATTTTTAACTTTTTCTGAAATATTTTGTTCTGAAGAAACTTTATCTTTCACGTTATTATCATAAGAGACCTTTTTTTCTTGGGAATTACCTAAAATTATACAAGCATTAGATTCAGTATTTGCTTTTGTTCCATTTAAATTGGTGTATGATTTACTAGTTGTACTTGAGCAGCCAGCAACAAGAAGTAATGATAAAGCTACGGCAGTTGCTGCTATTGATTTTTTATTAAATAAAGACATAATAATTATCCTCCTTTGCATTCAAATCAGTTTATATTATTTCCTTCTCCTAAATTATATACACTTCAATACAGTTTATAACTGCTTCAAATATTCTATCAATTGTTATTGGACTAGTATTAACGTTTCACCTCTCTTTTCAGACCAATTTTTCCTATAAAAGTAAAAACATTTTTATTGTAGGTTTACAAAATGCCTATTAAAACCTTTTTTATAGATGTATACAAAATCAAGCTTGATTGAGTTTTACATCTCTAAAAATTAATCAATTAATAATTAGGAGGTAATATAAAATGGCAGAAAACATGACAGATAATGCAAGATATATATATTCATTTTTTAGAGCAAGAGGATGGACAAGCAATGCTATTTGCGGTATGTTGGGAAATATGCAAGGAGAATCTGGAATTATTGCAGATTTAGATGAATATGGCGGAGGTGGAGGATATGGATTAGTACAATGGACTCCTAAATCTAATCTTACTAATTGGGCAAATGCAAATGGGCTAGATTATAGAACTGTTGATACACAATGTAGGAGGATACAATGGGAACTTGAAAATGGTCAACAGTTTTATGCAACAAGTGCCTATCCAATGAACTTTAGACAATTCACTCAGAGTACAAGTAGCCCTACTTATTTAGCAAAAGTTTTTATTAATAACTATGAAAGACCTGCTAATCCCGATCAACCTCAAAGGGGTGTTTGGGCTGAAGAATGGTATAGTTTTTTTGGTGGTGGTGGATCTACAGTCACTATAAATGTAACATATCAAACATATGATGATGTTACTAGAATATGGTTACCTAATGTAGTTAACACAACAGATTATGCTGGAATATATGGACATGATGTTGATTGTGTATATGCTAGTTTATCAAGCGGAAATATATATTACAAAGTACATGTTAAAGGCGGTAGCTGGTTAGCTGAAGTAGCAAACAGAAGTGATTACGCAGGTATAAAGGGACAACCTATCGATGCCTTAATGGTTAAAACTGATACTGGAAAAACTGTTCACTACAGAGTTCATTTAAGAACAACTGGTACATGGCTACCATATGTAACTGGATACAATTCAGCTGATGGCAATAACGGTTATGCAGGCATTTTTGGTCAACCAATAGATGCAATACAAATATATTTAGACTAATATTATAGCTTTTCTAATTTAAAATGTAACTTATAAGAAACATAGAGTTAATAAAGTCCACTTTCTTGGTGTGAATCTTCTCATCAGGAAGGTGGTTTTTATATGGCTATTGCAAGTGAACAGCTTGCCATTCATTTTAAATAATACAAAAACTAACCCACCAAAAAAACACTCTTCCCTCTCTGTGTTTTCTTAATGGGTTTAATTTCATTCTTACATCCAATATTTACTTTTATCTAAACTATAAATAACCATCATATTTTTCCTGATCTTTTATCATATTCACAAGATGCTTTATCTCTTGATCCTTGTTTTTATCCATTACAAGAAGTACATCTCCTGCATCTACTATAATGAGGTCTTTTATTCCAAAACCTATTATTAATTTATCCTTTCCAAAGACAAAGCAATCTTCGCTTTGCTCTAGAAAAGTATTTCCCATTACACTGTTTCCTCTTAATTTACCCAAAAATCTGCACATAGAAGAAAAACTTCCTATATCATCCCATTCAAATTCAGATTTTATAACATACGCTTTTCTAGTTTTTTGCATAATACCAAAGTCCACAGAAATACCCTCTATTAAGTTATACTGCTCATCTGTAGTTTTCTCTTCTTCCTCTGTTCCAACATCTTTATATATCTCCATGAGGCTTCTATACATCTTAGGAAGATATTTTTCCATCTCCCTTAAGAATACATCTGCTCTCCATGCGAACATTCCACTATTCCATAAGTAATTTCCATCAAGCAAAAAATCTTTTGCAACTTCAAGGTTAGGTTTTTCTGTGAACCTAGCTATCTTAAAGGTTGGGATGTCTCCCGCTATTCTATCTCCCATTTGAATATAACCATAACCTGTTTCAGGTCTTGTAGGATTTACTCCTATGGTTATAAGACCTCTTCTTCTTTCTGCAATTTCAACGGCTTGCTGAAGAGTATCTGTAAACAGCTTTTCTTGCTGTATAAAATGATCTGATGGAAGCACTAACATAACAGCATCTTTATCTTTCTTTAAAAGTTTAATTGCTGAAAGGCCTATACATGTTGCGGTCTCTTTATTAGCTGGCTCTATAAATATATTTTCTTCATTAATATCCCATAACTCTTGCTTTATTTTATCTATATAATCTCTATTTGTAACAACATATATATTTTCTTTATTAACAATAGGAGTAATTCTATCTACAGTGTTACGTAAAAAACTTTTTTCATTGATGACCTTTAAAAACTGCTTTGGGCTTTTTTCACGAGATAGTGGATAAAGCCTTGTCCCTTTTCCTCCGGCTAATATTAGTGCATATATCACTAAAGCACACTCCATTTAAATTGTTCATACTCTATACTATGTAAAGACATTAATTTCAGTGAATATTTTTATTATTTTTCTATTCCTGTTCTTGCTTCAACTCCAGCTTTATAATAGTGCTTAATTTCCTTCATCTCTGTTACAAGATCAGCTATTTCTATAATTTTCTCTGGTGCATATCTTCCTGTAATAACCACTTCAATATTTGATTTTCTGTTTTTTAATATTTCTATAACTCTATCAACACTAAAAAGTTTATAGTGCAGAGCAATATTAAGTTCGTCTAGAACTACTCTGTCAGAATCTCCACTAGTCAAAATTTCTTCTATTTTATTAAGTCCCTCTTCTGATTTA
>JAYFRK010000422.1:0-2976 GCA_034925975.1 Clostridium sp. | reverse complement strand
CTCTTTCTTCTTCTCTTTTATCATCATAAAGCCCAAATTTGCCTATATAGTATTTGTCTGTATTTCTTAGATCTTCTTTAAAATCAATTCTTGCAAAATACGGCTTATCTTTTGCTTCATTGTACTTATCATAATCATTGCATACTTTTTCATACATTTGTTTAGATATTTCAAGCTCAACATTATAGCTACTAGTATTCTTTTTTATTCTATTTATGTCTTCTTTAAGCTTCTCTTTATTCTCTTCAATATCAGTAACTTTTTGTTGAAGCCATGACTTTACATCTTCTAAGTTATCCTGCTCAAACTGAAATTCATCTAAACTTATAGACATAATAGTTTTCCACCTCCCATTTATGTAAATTAATCTTAATTACTAAAACTTTGTAAACTTTGCAACAAATAAAAAGGTACCTCTTGGCACCTTACCCTATCTAAACTATTATTTTATTATGAAATAAGCACTTTAAGCTAGTCATTATTAATATATCATAGTGTCATATGGATACATTTGCACATAGTTTTCATACATTTCTCTGGCTTCTTCTTGAGATACCTTGCCTTCAGTTAAATTTCTATAGAGCATATATAATTTTACATGCAAATCAGGATTTTTAGATACAGCCTCTTTCATTTTTCTGTAAACCATATCTTCTATAGATTCCTCATCTTTTAAATTGGCTGCTTTGGAGATTATATTAATTATATTATTGATTCTGAATTTAATTGCATCTTCTGGAGTTAGACTCTCTACTTCATTTAGCTCTGCTAAAATCTTCTCAATAGTCTCCCTATCTAAATTTACAATATTTCTTTCCATATCAATCTCACCTCAATTATTCTAAAACATAAAGTAAATTTAAAATTACAAAGCAATAAATATTATGTTTAAAAATCTATGTCTTTTACAATTATATTATATCACAATTATAGTAAGTAAATATTGGTAATTTAAATTAAATATATATTTAATAGATAATCTTTAATTCTATTATGTATCTTTTTATTATATAATTATCTTGTTTATATTAAATTTTAGGGGGTAAGCAATAATGCAGTATAGACAATTCGGGAAATTAGATTTTAAAATATCTTCCCTTGGATTTGGCTGTATGCGTTTTCCAACAGAAGATGGGAAAATAAAAGAGGAGGAAGCTATAAATTTAGTTAGATATGCTATAGATAATGGTGTTAATTATATAGATACAGCATATCCATATCATGAGGGCAATAGTGAGCCTCTTGTAGCAAAAGTACTAAGGGATGGTTACAGAGAAAAGGTTAAACTAGCTACCAAATCACCTGTATGGCTTGTAGAAAAATATGAGGACTTTGATAAATATTTAAATGAACAATTAAAAAAATTAGATACAGATTATATAGATATGTATCTTCTACATGCCCTAGATAAAAAAAGATGGGAAATTCTAAAGTCTCTTAATGTATTTAAATTTCTTGAAAGTGCTTTAAAAGATGGTCGTATAAAATATGCTGGCTTTTCTTTTCATGACGATATAGACACTTTTAAGGAAATAGTAGATTCATATGACTGGAGTTTCTGCCAAATACAATATAACTATTTAGATGAATACTACCAGGCAGGACTTGAAGGATTAAAATATGCTTATGACAAAGGTTTAGCTGTAATTGTTATGGAACCTTTAAAAGGTGGTAAACTTGCTCAAACACCTCCAAAAGTTATTAATGAACTATGGAATCAGTGTCAAATAAAAAGAACTCCAGTACAGTGGGCTTTAAAATGGTTATGGAATCAACCTGAAGTTTCCTTAGTACTAAGTGGAATGAGCAATATTGAGCAAGTTATAGACAATATAAAAACAGCAGAAGAATCTACTATTAATTCTCTAACTAAATCTGAACTTGATTTAATAGATTTAGTTAAAAATAAATATAAAGAATTAACTAAAGTCAACTGTACAGCTTGCGGCTACTGCATGCCTTGTCCAGTTGGTGTTAATATCCCTAAAAATTTTTCATTGCTTAATGACGCATTTATGTATAACAGCTTATCTAGTTGCCATGAAGCATACAGTAGTTTAAAAGAAGAATCTAAAGCCTCTTCTTGTGTTGAATGTGGAAAATGCGAAGAAGTTTGCCCTCAACACATAGATATTAGAAATATGTTAAAAGAAGTTCATAAAACTTTGAATAGTATATAAAAATAAGAACACAAAGATACAACTCTCTTTGTGTTCTTATTCTTTAGTCTATAGAGGTTGTAGGAATAAACTCTCCCTTACCAGTTTTACTCAATGCTCTAACTAAAACATATGATATTATTCCATCAGCTAAGTGATGCAGTATTGCACCAACCCCAACTACAACCAATACTTTATATACTGTAAATCCAAAAGGTATTACAGCTATGGCCTCTAACACTCCATGGATAGGAGCTGTAATAAGAACTACCTTCCTAAAGCTTACACCTTTTTTAATTAAACTTCCGCCTACAAACCCAACAAAAACGTGCATAAAGGCTCTAGCAACCACAACTAATGGTGTTGTAATTAGAAACCCTAATGCTGAGCCTAGCCCTACTGCTACTGCAGCTGTAGGTCCTAAAAACATTGCTAAAAATAAAGGTACATGTGAAGCTAAAGTTGCTGTAAATGGCCCTAAGTTAATTTTTAAAAATCCAAAATATAAAGGAATTATAATTGCAAAAGCAGTTAATAATGCGGTATATGTTAGCTTTTTAACATTATTCCTCATAGTTTACACCCCCTGTATGCTAATGTATATACACTAGTATACAATTTTTATTTAGAGTTGTAAACAGTTAATTTCTAATATTTTAACCATTATTAGCTCAATTGACAAATTTTATCTATTAATATTATAATTTAATTAATAAAAACTTTTAATGGAGATGGATTTGTTATGTTAATAATCGATGATAATGCCATAAAACTGGCAAAAGAAAAATGTGCTTCATTCATAGTTAAAACTGTGTCA
>JAYFRK010000098.1:0-2923 GCA_034925975.1 Clostridium sp. | reverse complement strand
GTTTATATTCCTTAAAATATACAGAAAGTCGTTCAATTAGATTAGCTGCCTCTTCATACTGTTCCATTACTAGATATGAACGTACCTTTATCATATACTGATAACGATTGAGAATATAGAATTCCTGGTTTTCATTTGGTGCCTTTGTTTCTAGCCATCTTTTTACCTCTATATTTTTTCCTTCTAAAAGGTCGAACCAATTCTCCATGGCAGCTATATTTGGAAGTAGACGATCTGCAGCCTCCTTCTTTGCCTTTTTAGAAAATTCCTGCAGCTGCATTTTGGCTACCTTAAGCTGATTCCGGCAGATATGTATCCGGCAAAGAATAGCTGTGGCGGAAAAGCACATCTCAATTTTCCCGCTAGTATCAGCCTTTGTATAACCACTGTTTAAGAGGGTCATGATCTCATAGATATCCAGCTCACCTTTTTCAAAAAAGCTTTCTGCCAATGAAATATTGATAAGGCCTGCTCCCCATTTTCCAAGAATAAGCTCCACGGGTTTTTTCATTACTCTTGCCAGTTCCCGGTCTGATTTACTCCATTCGCAAAAGTCCTTTCCTCCGTTCATGATAGATGGCAGGTTACTTGTAAGTGAAACCTCCGGTATAGTCATCTTTCTATCTGTAATGAAGGCTGCCACATTTTTCAAAATATCAACCATGGACAGTGATCCTCTGTGTGGAAGTGTAATATCCAAATAAATAAGCCTTCGACGTGCTTCTCTTTTTTCATTAGAATTACTTGCTACATTTTTCTCAAAATATTGCAGCTTATTATACCAGTATTCACTTTTTTCGGGCTGCATCAAAAGAGAATACAGCATACTGATTCCCGACATCAAAATAGGTGATGTTTCCAATTGTTCTTCTGACATACTTAAGTAATATTGTCTTGTTTCAAAATAATGTCCTGTTCCTGGATGTCTTTCGGCATTTCTAATGAGCAATCTAGATACTGCTTCCATATCCTCTGCCTTGTTATAATAGAAAAGTGCTTCTTCGATCTTCTCATTGTTCTCATGATAGAGTGCTGCTCTAGAAAAGATATTTTTTTGCATTTCTCGGTTCTCTTCTAGAGACTGCTTCCATAAAAAGTATTTTTTCAGCATAGGGAGCATCTCATAAGTACCGTCCTCATGCTTTATTAAAAAGTCTCCTACGCCCATAGCTGTATTTAATAGATTATTTACCTGTTTGTTTTCTGTAACATTTTCTGCTAATTCCACACAAAAATTATTAAAGTTTGCCATTGCCATGAGGAGTTTTCTCATATCATGTGGCCACTTTTCATAAAGTGCCTCATTATAGTATTGAAACATATCTTGCCTTGCAGCTTCCCGTACGATTTCCGAATAGCTTTCCTTATTTTGCATCTGATAGGCAACCATCAAGGTACTGAGAGCATGGCCTGTTGTATCCTGTCTTATTTGCTGAATCTGCTCCTGTGGAAGTTTCACTTCATAGGACTCTAGCAGCTTTTCCGTCTGAACTACATCCAATTCTAAATCCTTTCTATCTGCCAAAATGAAGCGGTAATTTATGCAGGATGCCTTCAGCCATTCCGGCAGTCTAGCCCGACCACTCATAATAATCTGTTTATCTTTCCGTTCTATTAATTCATTGATATATTTTTTGGAGCTTTCATCCATAATCCATGTAATATCATCAATAATCACTACTTGCTGTTTGATTGTGTCTGGTGGTAGCTGCTCCGAAAGCATCCCTTTCTCTCCACTAAGCCACATAGCTGATTTCTTTCGATAATAGTACCTAAGGGCAGATGTCTTTCCATATCCTACTGGTGCTGACAGATACAAGGGGCATCCACTAACTTCTGCACTTTTTAATTTTTTATAAATTGCAGGGATTTTGATGTATATGTGATTCAAATAGTAATCCCCCCTTCTTAGCAACTTTACTTATTCAGTGATTTTCTTTTCCTGCATAAAAATCGCATAGTTAGCTATAATATTCCATATTTTAATTTTACCATATAGTTCTTTTTTTGGAACTACCCCCATGGGTGGGTCTTTTGCAAAAAAAAGCAATGCCTCCGATGCCATGACAAAAATAGCAATTATTACATAAATTTATAATCGCAAACAATAAAGAAGTGCCACAATCTAAATATGCATCTTAATACTGCACTTTAGATTGAGCACCTCTGAGGGAATAAGACAAACTGGTAGTTTCTGTTTGCTATATTTTTTTAAAGTTATTTTATTGTTTATAAATTTGTAGTTCCTATGTTAAAGCTATATTATTTCCTTTGGAATCCTCTACATAAATACTTTCTTTTATTAGTGATTTTTTATCTAAGTCTTTATTGAAGGTTATTGTTATCTCTTTATCTGGCATGAAAGTTTTAGTGCCACCATACTTTCCATTAGAGATAATGTTTTCACCTTCATGAAATTCACCTTCATTTAGTTTTATTATTGTAAAGGTACTGAATTTATTTATTGTAAACTTAATTCCTAAAACACCATCTTCATATTCTACTACTTCTCCCTTTGTTAATACCCTTTCTCCATCACTGTGTTCAATAAAAATTCCTATTTTACTAAAAAACTCTTCCCTTGCCTTTGGATCTGATGGTCTTGTTTCTTTTCATCTTTTTTTATTGGCACTACTCTAAAGTAAAGATCTTTTTTTAAGTCTTTATATAAGCTTTTTATTGAATCCTTTGGTAGGTCTATTCTAGCATTTTCTGTATCTATTTTAGGTCTATATTTCCTTGAGTAAATACTTAAAATATTTTTCTTTTATTTCCAAAACATTCCCACTACTGATAGGAATAATTATATTATTATTCATACTTATATACTTTTGCTCTATCTTTAAAATATAATCCATATTTACAACAAAACTTTTATGGCATTTTAGAAATCTCTCATCTTGAAGATTTTTATAAAAATCTT
>JAYFRK010000040.1:0-1572 GCA_034925975.1 Clostridium sp. | reverse complement strand
ATGGCTACACCTTTATCTGGGAACAAGGAAGACAACTAGCAGATATAAAAGGAAATAGTAAAGATATAAGCTTTAAGTATAATGTTGATGGCATAAGAACTGAAAAAACAATAAATGGAGTAACAACAAAGTATCACCTTGCAGGGGATAAAGTAACTTTTGAAGAGAGGGGTACTGATAAGATTTACTATACCTATGATAATGAAGATAACCTTGTTTCAATGAATCTCAATGGTGTAGAATACTACTATATAAGGAATGCACAAAATGATATTATAGGCTTATTTGATAAAACAGGAACTCAGGTTGTTAGCTATACTTATGATTCTTGGGGCAAGATTATATCCATTGATGGAAGTTTAAAGGATAGTGTAGGAGTTAAGAATCCGTATAGATATCGTGGTTACCGTTATGATAATGAGACAGGTTTATATTATTTGCAAAGTCGTTACTATAGCCCAGAGTGGGGTAGATTTATAAATGCAGATGGCATTATTGGCCAAACAGGTGAGTTACTTGAGCATAATTTATTTATGTATTGTAAAAATAATTGTGTTAATGGAAAAGATCCGTCAGGGTTTAGGATGGTATTTGCAGATGATGAAACACAAAGACAATATGATCAATGGATAAGAGTGCAGAAACCAGTTGTAGAAAGCAAGTCTACTAATTCTAGTATTATTGAAAAAGTTTCTTCTGTAGTAACATCTGATGCAGGAGGTGTGGTAGGTAGTGTTGTCGATGCAGGTATAGGATATGGTATAGATAAATTAGTGTCTAAAGTAACAAAACCAATCGATTATCTCTTTTCTACTCCAAGGATTTCAATAGCAAGTTCAGGTGTATGTGCAGTGGGGATCGTTGGTGCAATTTCACTTGGATTTAATATTAGAGAAGATGTTTTAAATTCCAATGGATGGGATACGGTAGCTAGAATAGGTGTAGATGTACTTGGAACTGCTGCATCAATCGGTGTTGGTTTGGCATTAGGGTCATTTTTAGCACCTACTTTGGCAGGTGTTGCAGTAGGTACCGTGGCAGCTGTTGGAATTGGCTATGGTATAGGTAAGTCTACTGGATGGGTAAAAAATAAATGGTTTTAATTAATGAGATTATATTCAGCTTCTAAGTAATAAATAAATCCATTGTAAGTTATATTTCCAATGCTATCTATATGATTGCGTACATGTTGTATAAAAAATGACAGATATCTTAATATGAGAAAAAGGGAGTATATATATGAAAAATAGAAAAGCACTGCACACGATGTTATATATTTTAGGATGTACTTTTGGGTATCTGTGTTTAAACAATTTTCAGATTAAATTTAAAATCCTATTTTTTGTTTTTATGTTTGTAGCACCAATAGTTTATATAGTAGAAGCAAAAAAAAATAACTATAATAAGGTTTCACTAATAATAAGCATATTAGTCTTAATTCTATCTATAACTCTGCTTATGAATGAACTTGTTACAGGTGAATATCATCAATTGTTATATTTGCAAGGCTATTTTGTTGCTTTAATTACTGTTATAATTACTGCTATACTGATTATTAGTTCAATTTATTAC
>JAYFRK010000423.1:0-1707 GCA_034925975.1 Clostridium sp. | reverse complement strand
ATTACTACAATATCATTTCCTGTTTTTAAACTTTTAAGGGCCCAAATTTTACTAATCCTATCTAAAGAAATACCTAAAAAAACCAATAAAATTTCCATGCTTTTCCCCCACCCCTTAATTTATTACAAGTACTAAACATCTATCTATATTTTTATTAATCTGGCAATTGACTTTTATACTGTGCATTACTTATCTTTTCTACTTCTTCAACTATACCTATATTATCATCCTCATAATCATCACCATAATCATAAATATTCTCCATAGTATTAAATCTATCTACACTTTGATAACTATCCTCAGCATCAAATTCTACAGCATCTGTAAAATCATTATTTCCATATCCAAAAGGTTTTTCTATAATATCTTCTTCTGGAGGATCATTGTTCCAATCACCTGGCATAGATTTTACCTGTTCATTTTTACAATCAATACAATATTGTGTATATGGTATAAACTCTATCATTTCTCTATTTATCTCCTTGCCGCAAGCTCTACACTTTCCATAGGTTCCATTATCTATGTCCTTTAAAGAATCATCTATTGAATTTAAAATCTCTATTTCATTTTTTTGTAATGCTGCACCTTTTTCTTTATCAAATATCTGTTGTGCAGTGTCTGCTGGATGATTATCATATAGTGATAGCTCTGATGATAACTCATTTCCTGATTCTATTCCTTCAAACTCTTTTATTTGCTGTATTAAATTTTCCACCCTCTGCTTTTCTTTCATAAGTTTATCTTTATAATACTGCATTTTATCTTTATCCATAATAACAGCTCCTTTAAGTTAAATAGTAATTTGCTAAATAATTAGGCCTATTATTATTTTTTCTAAAGTAAAATATTTTATTACAATTATAATAAATAGTATTAATTAACTAAAATGTAGAGTAAAGTTCCTTATGTCCTCTATTATTTTTCCTACTTGTTCTATAGAAACAGTTTGCTGTGCATCTGACACTGCTTTATCTGGATCTAAATGACTTTCAATTTCTAATCCGTCGGCTCCAGCAGATATAGACGCCATAGACATTTTATAAACTAATTCTCTTAAACCGGTACCATGACTTGGATCAACTATTACAGGTAATCTATATCTTTCCTTTACTAATGCAACAGCATTTAAATCTAATGTATTTCTAGTAAAGGTTTCAAAGGTTCTTATACCTCTTTCACATAATACTACATTTAGGTTACCTTCAGACATTATATACTCAGCTGCATATAGCCATTCCTCTATAGTTGCACTTATACCCCTCTTTAATAATATAGGAAGTTTACTTTTACCAACCTCTTTTAACAAACTATAATTATACATATTCCTTGATCCTATTTGAATCATATCAATATACTCTTCACTTTTCTCTACATCTCTCGTGTCCATTATCTCAGAAACAATAGGTAGTCCAGTCTCACTTCCAACTTCCTTCAGTATTTTAAGACCTTCATTTTGAAGCCCTTGAAAGCTATAAGGGGAAGTTCTTGGTTTAAAAGCTCCCCCACGTAAAATATCTACACCTAATTTTTTTAATTCTTTTGCAATATGAACCATAGTTTCATAGTTTTCTACTGCACATGGCCCAGAAATTATAACTTTTTTAGCTCCACCAATAATCACATCTTTAACCTTAACTTTTATTATGTCTCCCTGGGACTTATTTACTATTAATTTATCCATTAATTAATCACCTACATTGATTGCAA
>JAYFRK010000392.1:0-7063 GCA_034925975.1 Clostridium sp. | reverse complement strand
CCTCACCTCTATTGACTTTGTCTTTCTTTGACTTTCATTAATTTTATAATAATATTTTTGCACGCCATATTCAATTGTAATAATCAAATATTTTTGATTTTATTCCGTATCTATCTCTTATTAACTCCATTTTCCTTATTATTACTCAAACTTTCTTTATATATTCAGTTTCACTTTAAATTAACACTAATTTACAAATCACAAATTTAACTACAACAAAAGGTTGTTTTTACACTATTAAAAGATGTAAAAACAACCTTATATAAATTATTATAATATGGTAGGCTTATTTTAAAATACTATATTACCAAATTCCATTTTTCTTTGCTTCAAACCTGAATTCTTCTCTGAAATCAGGATGTGCAATATTTATTAATCTTTCAACTCTTTCTCTTATGGCTCTTCCCCTAAGCCATGCAACCCCATACTCTGTAACTACATAATCCACATCATTTCTTGATAAACTTACTACTGCTCCTTGCTTAAGCATTGGAACAATCTTAGATACTTCAACCTTTTCTCCTTGTTCATTTCTCACTTTTGCAGTAGAATAAAGTGCAATTATAGACTTTCCGCCCTTAGTCATCTGTGCTCCTATTGCAGTATCTGCTTGCCCGCCTGTTCCTGAAAATTGAACATGGCCTATAGATTCAGAAGCACATTGACCGCATAAATCAACTTCTAAAGTAGTATTAATAGAAGTCATTTTGTGATTTTGTGAAATTACATAAGGATCATTTGTCCACATACCATTCTTAAAGCATACTGATGGATTATCATCTATAAAATCATATAATCTTCTTGTTCCCAATGCAAATGTAGCAACTGAACTTCCTTTATACAAAGTCTTCATAGAATTGTCAACTGCTCCACATTCAATAAGATCTACCATTCCATCTGTAAACATCTCTGTGTGAATTCCTAAATGTTTCTTTAATTTTAATGCCTCTGCTACTGCATTAGGAATTCCACCAATACCCAATTGAATTGTAGCTCCATCTTCTACTAGATCCGCAATATATTGCCCAATAGTTGCATCTTTTTGTGTGAAAGGCACCACTGGAAGAGATGGTACTTCATAACTTACTTCTACAATAGCATCTACTTGATTAATATTTATTGTAGTATCTCCAAATGTTCTTGGTAAATATGGATTTACTTCAACAATAACTAATGCTCCCTCATCTATAAGTTGCTTCTCATAAGTAGCTCCTAAGGATAAGCTTAAGTATCCGTGATTATCCATAGGTGAAGCAGTAGCTAAAAGCACTTTTCTTCTACCATCTGTAGCATACAATCTTTTAGTAAGGGCAGAATGTAAGTGTTGTGGTGCATGACTTACATTTTGATTCATATGAGCTTTTCTTAAAGAAGGTGAATAAAACCATCCAGCTACAAAAATTGTATCTACATATTCTGGATTCTTTATGAATTCATAATTTCCCATTGGTAAACAATTAGTAAGAGTACATCCTCTAACATTATTATCTTTAATCTTATGAAGTTCGTTCAATATAGACATAGGTTCACTGCCACCTAAGGCTGTTACGATAAAGTCATCTGACTCTATCATACCTAAAGCTTCTGACATACTCTTTGTCTTACTCTTATATAGTTCATAAATGTCTTTCATTATAATCCTCCCACTTTTTAATTATAACCTTTTTCCCCATCTAACTAAGCTACATGCAAATGCATATCCAGTACCAGCACCTAGAAGAGCACATACACTTCCATCTTTTACTAATCCTTTTTCTAATCCATACTGCACTGATAAGAGCTGGTCAACATGTCCACAGTGTCCATCATCAGCTAGATATACTGTTTTTTCATTATTTATTCCAAGGTCGTCCATTATAGCATAATGTGCTCTTGGAGCTACATGAGTTATTCCTATAAAGTCTATATCTCTTTCATTTAAATTAGAATCTTTAAGTGCTAATCTAACAGCTCCAGTAAAATTAGGTATAGATCTAGTGGCTAAGTTCTTCTTTGTTCTTTCAGGGTCTGCCATATGAAGTAATCTTGCTTTCTTTAACTTTTCTGGATCTTGTCCTATTTCATCAGTAATTGGATTTAGTGTTCCACCCCATTTTCCTACTGCATCATCGGAGAAAATATGATCAGTTATTATACCAGATCCTAAAAGCTCATTTTCCATATGGTCTCTCTTTAAAATAAGAGCAAATCCTCCTGGAGACATATCAAACATATTAGATTGATTTGGATCTTCAAGATCTATTAAATAAGCATTAGCGTTTCCACCTGCAACTAATACTGTATTTAGAGTATCATCTGCATACATCATATCCTTAGCAACCTTTAAAGCTAGCGGAGTACCAGCACATCTAAATGATAAATCCCATGCATAAGCATTATCTGCTTTTATTTCATTTTGTATCTTTATAGCTACTGTCCAACAAGTATATTCACAATATGTTTCTCCTGCATATAATATCATATCAATTTCTTTTGGATTTATTTTTGTTCTTTCTAGTAATCTTTTAGTTGCTTTAGTTGCCATCATTCCAGGATGGTCTTCTGGTCCACCAATATGCTTACTATTAACTCCCATCTTGTTTTTTAATACATCTACTGGAATATTTACTATTCCTGATAGTTCCTCAGCAGTCATAATTTGTTCTGGTAAATAAGTTTCAAAATCAACTATACCTACGTGAAAATCTTTTTTCATAATAAAACCCTCCTACATGTTTTTATAAATTTAATATTTTAAAATTAGCTATGCTAATTTTGTAATCTCTCTCTAAACTCAGCCTTTTCCTTTAAATACGACTTAACTAAATTGTAGTATGCCTCAGTGTCAATCCTGTCTTTGCTAAATAAAACTAACTTTTCATCTAAACCTTTTGCATTGATTTCTATCCTGGCATTTGTTAAAAATGTCCTCTTTTTAAATACTATTTTTTCAATATCCTCATATTTAATTGTAAAATTTTCACTACTCTTTTTTAATATATCATCAGCATTCATGCCATCATATTCAAATTCCTTTACTGGTCTTACATGTAATATCCAAGTTCTGTAGCTTTTTATTAAATAATCTATGACCATTTCCTTATCAGTAAAGACCACATTGTAGTAAACCATATTTAGTGGACAGTTTCTAAGCATATTTTCCATGACACTAATAACTCCATTTTTAGTTATGTCATATTCCATACAATATTCCCCCATTTATTTTGGCAAATGGGTTTTAGCCCATTTGCCAATAAATATTAAATTAACAATCAATAACTGCTTCTAATTCTTTCTCTAATTTAACTTCTTTAGTAGCCATAGATACAGCTATGAATACTATTAATGATATAGCTAAGGCAAAGCTTCCGTTGTGAAGACCAATTTTACCTAAGGAATTCATATACCAAGCAGCTTTTAAGGTTTTAGCCATTTCAAATATAACAGCTATTCCAAGTCCTGATACTATAGATGCAATTGCCCCTTCTTTTGTAGCTCTCTTCCAGTTAAAGCCAAGCCCTATTGATGGTGCTAATGCCGCTGCAAAAGTACCCCATCCAAAGGCTCCTAGTAAAGCTATACCATCTTTACCAAGACCAACTGCTAAAACAACTGCTAATATTCCACAACCTACTGAAGCAATTCTTCCTAAGAAAAGCTCTTGTTTACTATCTAATTGTTTGCCAAGAGCAAAAGGTATATCACGTACTATAGCAGCAGAAGCTATATTTACGAATGAATCTCCTGTTGACATTACTGCTGATGCGATACCAGCGAAAGCAATTCCTGTTAATACAGGGTTTGTAAAGTTCATTAAGAAAACAGTTATAGCGTCATCTGGATTAGCAAGTGCTGGTAATTTTCCAGATACAACTAAAGATTTAACTACAACACCAACACCAAATGCTAAGAAACCACTTAGTACTGCAGGTATTGTTGTCATGAAAGCTCCCCATTTTAACTTTCTAATATCCTTAACCATAAAAAACTTATGAACTAAGTGAGGTTGACCAACTACACCCATTGCCATTATGAAATATGAACACATTGCTCCAATAGGTGAACCTAATCCGAAAGGTCCTACAAACTTATATCCTGCTCCACCTTTAGCTAGAGCTGGAGCATTAGCTATTGTTTCTGTAATATTCATTATTCCATTTCCTGTTTTTAGTACATATGCAAATATTGCTACAGAAGCTACTGCCATCATTGTTCCTTGGAATACGTCAGTATATATACCTGCAAGCATTCCTCCTCCAATAGCATATATAAGCATTATTACCATACCTATAATTAATCCAGTTACAACTGATATGTTGAAAACATATCCTATGATAACTCCCATTGCTAGTAATTGAGTAGCTAGGTATAAAACTGTACCAGCTATAGTTGCTATTGCTGCAAGTCCAGATGCTGCTTTACTCTTATATCTTACATATATAGCATCTGCAACTGTCATACAGTCACTAACTTCAACCAATAATCTCATTCTCTTTCCCACGATAACCCATAGAATAACGTAAGCCATACCAGTTGAAATTGTTAACCATATTACCCCTGTACCAACACTGTAAATCAAGCCTGGGCATCCAACGAATAGCCATCCTGACATAGTTGCTGAGAATGCTGCTAGTGCTAGCGGAATAGGTCCTATTGACTTTCCTGCTATGAAGAAGTCCGCTGAACTTTTAGTTCTCTTTGTTGCCCATGCACCAATAGCTAAAACTATAATCATATAAATAATTACTATTGCACCTATAACACCCATACCACTACCTGAATTACTTGCTAAAAGTAGACTCATTTGCTCCCACTCCTTTGCTTACATTGTTTGAATCTGGGAGTAACTTAGCCCCAGTTTTTTCTTCAAATTCTTTTATCCACTCATCTCTTAAATAGTCCTTTTCAAATCTAAAACAAAATGTTAAAGTACCTGTTACTATTAAAACAAGCCAGTAAACAAAGAACATAATTCCTGTTGGCAATGGATAACCAAACAAATGACTCTTAGTTATGTTTTCAGGAACTGAAGTTATATTTAGCATTGCTATAAGAGAACCAACCATAATTATGAAAGAAATAACCCACCAAACTTTTTGTACTCCATGAACCTTCCCGCCTCTAGCAGCACCTGCAAATAACCAAGTAAACAGAAGGAGTGGCATTGCTACTGCAAATAAATAGTTGTTTTTAGTAAACTGTGCAACAACAAATACTATAGCCGTTAATAAGAGAACGATTACATACTTTTGATTCTTATCCAATAAAATTACCTCCTTTAGTGTATTTATAAAAAATCCTACTATCCTCCTTTCCAATGGAGCATCATTTTTTTCTTTGACTATATTAATAGCAGATATTGTGCCAAATTTATAAAATCAGCTATAAACCCTTATTATTCAATGCATTTCCGTATTTTTTAATGTTTCTATATTGATTTAAATTAGGAACAAATAGTTACTATTAGAAAACGTTTACCTTGTAAGCTTTGAAAAAGCATTGTTTCAGTGTGAATTACACCTAAAAGTTACAGTTGCTAAATTGTTACACTTTTACTTTGGAAACTTAAATGTATTTAATTTTTTTTATTTTTTAATTTTAGTTTTTTATACATATTTTGCAGCAAAATAATTGTATATTTTTAATTCTGAGTATTACTAATACCCATTCACCATAGATTCTCTATCTATATATAAAAGAAGAGAATCTATATAGATTTAGATAAATCTATATAGATTCTCTGTAATTTAATTGTTTATATTAATTAGTTGGCAGGATCAAAGAACTGTAACCTTTGTAATACGCCATCAGTTACATATAGTCTACCAGTGTTCTTATTAATATCGCATCCCATTGGTGAGAAGAAATTACCTGGAGTATTAGACATTGTTCCCCATTCTGCTACAAAGTTGCCATTTGAATCAAATTTCTGCATTCTCTTATGTGAAGTATCTGATACAATTATATTATTATTTGCATCAATAGCTATTCCTAATGGTAAGAATAACATTCCAGCTGCATGACCTTCTTCGTAATATTGAATTGGATCAACTGTAGGTTCACCTATTTTACCTAGGAAAGTACCATCTGGTTTAAATACTTGGACTCTGCTATTTTTGCTATCTACAACAAATATAGCCTTTTGTCCTTTATATACTCCTATTTTTATGTCAGCTGGGCAAATAAATTGTCCATCACCTGAACCAGTTCCACCCCATTCTCTTAATAGAGTCTGGTTTTTAACTACTTTTATCTTATTGTCTCCCCAGTCACTTATATAAACTGTTTCATTATCAGTGTCAACAGCAACTCCCCAAGGGTTGTCTACTATAGCAGTTCCAGCGACAAGTTCAAAGTCAAATCTTGAACTTCCATATTTTCTTACTACTCTAGACTTTCCAAAATCTGTTACATATAACCTGCTTTGGCCATCTACAGCTATCTGTTTTGGGAATAAGAAATTATAGAACAAGTAAATTGATCCAAACCCATCCGGTCCACCTTGTCCATCATTGTATCCATAATTCTCTATCCAAGTTCCACTAGAATTAAATCTTTGTATTCTATGGTTGAATGAATCTGATACGTAAATATCTCCATTGGCCTGGTTAACAGCAACACTTGCAGCATTTGAGAATATACCATTAGCAGTTCTCAATGTTCCATAACTGTTGTATAAAGTTGTGTTATTGCTGCTACCATAATACTTCATTATTCTACTATGAGAATCTACGCATGTTACATAGTTTCCTTCAAGTATAGCATGAGCTGGAAGAGCCATCTTTAAATCACCATTTTGCATCTGTAAGAATCCGAAATTCTTTTCGTAAGTATCATATACCATAACCCTATTGTTACCACTATCTGATACTACAATTTTGTTATTAGTAGGTTCTACGTAAACTCCTCTTGGATGATTGAATATGTCTGATTGATATGACCATATATTATAATAATCATATAAACCGAAAGTTCCAAATGATTTTAAATGCTGCCATGATGGAGAAGTTTGAAATACTTGTATTCTATTGTTATAGGTATCTGCAACAAAAAGTCTATCATTAGAATCTATTGAAAGAGCTTG
>JAYFRK010000115.1:0-5090 GCA_034925975.1 Clostridium sp. | reverse complement strand
GAGCAAAGTTAAATCAGTTACATCAGAAGGAAAGCCAGATTTTGTAGTCAAGGACATGCCACTATCTAATAAATCTAGTATAAAAATTGATGATCCAAGAATTTATTTTGGAGAAAAAACTAATGAATATGCTATAGTTAATACAAAAATAAATGAAATGGATTATCCAAAGGAAACTGGCGATGAAGCTATTAAAAATTATGATGGCACAGCAGGTATAAAAATGAACTTTTTTAACAGAATATTATTTGCCATTAACCAAAAGGATATTAAGTTTCTATTATCAAGAGATATAACTAGAGATAGTAAGATATTAATACGTAGAAATATAGTAGATAGAGTAAAAAGAATAGCACCTTTTTTAACATATGACAAAGATCCTTATATAGTTATAAATGGAGGAAAATTATATTGGGTAATTGATGCATATACAGTGTCTAATAGATATCCTTTTTCAGAACCTATAAATAATATTAACTATATGAGAAATTCAGTTAAAGTTATAATAGATGCAGTAAATGGCATTACTGATTTTTATTTAATAGATAAAAACGAACCCATAGCTGCCAGTTATTCTAAGATATTTCCTAAGCTATTTAAGGACGTAAGTGAAATTCCGGAAGGGTTTAAAGAACACTTTAGGTATCCAGAAGATTATTTTTTAACTCAATGCAAGGTTATGGAAAAATATCATGTTGATGATGCAAGTGAATTCTTTAGTGGCCAAAATTTATGGGATATTTCAAAAAATCAAAAACAAGTTGAAGGAAAAGATTCTATAAATCCAGCATCTTATATAATTATGAAATTACCTGGTGAAGCAAAAGAAGAAATGGTTCTAATTGAATATTTTAACCAAAGACAAAGAGAAAATATGGTTGCACTTTTTGGAGCAAGAATGGATAAAGATAACTATGGTAAATTAGTTTTATATAAATTTCCAACAACAGAAAGCGAAACAGTTAGCAGTCCTATACTATTTAAACAAAAGATAAAACAGGATACAACTATATCTAAAGAGTTATCATTGTGGGATGCTAAAGGTTCGCAGGTTCAATTTGGAGATACTATGATTATACCTGTAGAAAATTCATTGATGTATATTGAACCAATTTATTTAAGAGCAGATGGAGAAAAAAGTACACCAGAAATGAAGAGGGTAGTAGTTTCTTATGCAGATAAAATGATTTTAGCCAATAATGTAGATGATGCATTAAAACAATTATTTAATTATGATGATAAAAAGAATGAAGGAACTGAAGATAAAGGGAATACGATGCAGGTACCTAATAAAATTAAAGAAGCAAAAGATCTATATAATAAGGCATTAGAGGCTCAAAAAAGTGGAGATTGGGCTAAATATGGTGAATATATAAAGCAATTAGGAGAATCTTTAAATAAATTAAGCGAATAGTATAGCAATAACAAGGTGAAGAGATGAAAACTCTTCACTTTATTTGCTAAAAGTGCTAATATATTTGTTCATTTATGAAAAAAGATATTATAATATATAGTGGAGAGAAAAATTATATATTGGACATAATGATTGAACTTATGTTTATACATAAGTCTGCTTAGGAGGATTATTATGGATTATGATGTTCTAATATTAGGCGGAGGTTTAATAGGATGCGCAGTTGCATATGAATTATCAAAATATAGTTTAAATATAGCACTTATAGAAAAAGATTATGATATAGCTGATGATGTAGCATTAGTTAACTCGGCTATAATATATGATGGAATACAATGTGAAGACAATATAATGTCACAACTTGAATTTATGGGGAATAATATTATTAATGACTTAGCTTTAAAATTTAACATTCCGTATAAAAAATATGGTTCTATAATAGTTGCACAGAATGAAAAACAGGAAGAAAATCTACAATATATGTATAAAAGATCAATAAAAAGAGGAATCTCTAATATAGCAATTTTAGATGGAAAATATATATATGAGTTAGAACCTAATCTTAATATAAATGTTAAAAAAGCAATATATTCACAAAATACAGCAGTAATTTGCCCATATGACCTGGGAATAGCTTATGGAGAAGTTGCCTTTGATAATGGTGTATCTTTTAAATTAGAAGAGATAGTTGAGGATATAAACAAGATAAGTAAAGGATTTAAGGTAGTTACAAATAAAAATAAATTCACATGTAAAATGGTCATCAATACTACTCCAGAGGATTATAATATAGATGGATTCAAAGAATACACTTATGAAAAGAAAGGATATTTAAAATATTTCTTAATTGAAAAAGGATTTAAATATAACTTTAATAATATAGTTTTAAGTTTTAATGATAAAAATAATGAAATTGTATATATGCATCCAACAGTACAAGGAAACTATATAGCAGCTGTGAAAACAAGTGAAAATATCACTTACGAAGAGTGTTATAGAAAGATTAGTTCTTTAATACCTGAAATAAAGCCTAATGATATAAATACTTTTTACGAATCACCATACTATGATGAACGCATAGTTATTGATGATAGTCTAGTAGATAATGGTTATATAAAGATTACAGGAAAAAGTTATGCAGAAGTTACTATGACACCATCTATAGCTAGAATAGTTAGAGAGACAGTAGAAAGTAATTTAAAATGTAAGATTAAAAGTGATTTTAATGACAAAAGAAGAGAAATATATAAATTTAAAGATATGTCTAATGAAGATAGAAGTAAAATTATTAGTTTAGATAAAAGATATGGTAAAATAGTATGTGTATGTAATAAGGTTACAGAGGGAGAAATTATAGACGCTATAAGAAGACCTTTGGGAGCTAGAACAGTAGAGGGAATAAAAAGAAGAACAGGTGCAGGTGCAGGAAGTTGCAAAGGTGCACACTGTATGAGTAAAATAGTATCAATTTTAGCAAGAGAAACAAATAAGAAGATGACAGACATAGTTAAAGACTCTAAGAACTCAAAAATATTATTAAATAGAATTAAAGAATTTGATGATATGTAAAATGTAAGCTAAGTGGGTGTTAATATAATGATAGGTAATAAAAAAACTTTTACATCTGTGGTAAGAATAAAAGGCGCAGAATGCAATGTTGTTCCTGTTAAAAGTAGCCAGCCTATTGATAAATGCTTGCTTATTGAATGTTCAAAAGCATTAAGCAGAATACACGTAGGAGCTCCAATAAAATGTGGAGATGTAATATGTAGAAATATATTAAATACAGGAGTAGACATTGTGTGCACAAAAAGTATTATGTAAAAATAATAAAATATTAACTAAATATAAATAATTTATTGACATTTTGTGATATTATAATTATAATGATTAAAAATTCATATTTAAACTGTTGAAGAGAATATTAACTTAATATTAGGATTAAGAGAGTGGATGGCTTGTGAAAATACATACCTTATATTATGTGAATCCACCTACGAGGTATTGTGATGAGCAATACGGCTAAAGGTCGTTAAAAGGATAAGAGGGTTTATTTATAAACCAAATAGGGTGGCAACGCGGAGTTTTTCGTCCCTACTGTAAAGTAGGATGAAAGACTCTTTTTTTATTTTATAAAATAATCATTTTAATATATTTTATACTAACAAGGAGGAAATACAAATATGTTAGATTTAAAAAGAATAAGAAACAATCCAGAAGAAATTAAAAAATTAATGGAAGGTAGAGGAGAAGACTTTGACTCTAAATTAATAGATGATGTGGTTTCTCTTGATGAAAGAAGAAGGGAAATATTAGTAGAGGTTGAACAATTAAAGAGCAAAAGAAATAGTGAATCTACTCAAATAGGAAAACTTAAAAAAGAAGGAAAAGATGTAAGTGGCGTAATGGCTGAAATGAAGGAACTTGCTGACAAAATTAAAGAACATGATGTAGAACTTAGTGAAGTAGATGAAAAAATAAAATATATAATGCTTAGAATACCTAACATTCCAAATCCAAATGTTCCAGAAGGTAAAACTGATGAAGATAATGTTGAGATAAGAAAATGGGGAGATCCAAGAAAATTTGACTTTGAATCAAAAGCTCATTGGGATATTGGTGTTGACTTAGGATTGCTAGATTTTGAAAGAGCAGGCAAAATAGCAGGTTCAAGATTTACTGTTTATAAAGGTTTAGGTGCAAGACTAGAAAGAGCTATAATAAACTATTTCTTAGATATGCATACTATAGAACATGGATATTTAGAAATACTACCTCCATACATGGTAAATAGAGATAGTATGATAGGAACAGGTCAACTTCCAAAATTTGAAGAAGATGCATTTAAAGTAGAAAATAATGGTTATTTCTTAATACCTACAGCAGAAGTTCCTGTAACTAATCTTTATAGAGATGAAATATTAAATGGGGATGAACTTCCTCTAAAACATGCTGCATATAGTGCATGCTTTAGAGCAGAAGCCGGATCAGCAGGAAGAGATACAAGAGGTCTTGTACGTCAACATCAATTTAATAAGGTTGAACTTGTTAAGTTTGCAAAACCAGAACAATCTTATGATGAGCTTGAAAAGTTAACTCATGATGCAGAAGAAGTACTTCAAGGATTAGGATTACCTTATAGAGTAGTTAGAATATGTAAAGGAGATTTAGGATTTACAGCAGCTCTTAAGTATGATATAGAGGTATGGATGCCAAGTTATAATAGATATGTGGAAATATCAAGCTGTAGTAATTTTGAAGATTTCCAAGCAAGACGTGCTAATATAAGATATAGAGAAGATGCAAAATCTAAACCAGAATTTATTCATACTCTAAATGGATCAGGAGTAGCTGTAGGAAGAACTGTTGCAGCAATACTTGAAAATTACCAAAATGAAGATGGAACAGTAACAATTCCAGAAGTATTAAGACCATATATGAGAAATGAAGAGGTTCTTAAGTAGTATAATAAAAAATGGAAAGTAAATACTTTAAAATAAGATTTATTATAGTATAAAATTTATATATAAAAAAGTTGACAATGCGGCGGTATCTTGTTATAATAAATATCGTCGTAACTAGGAGAGATGGTCGAGTTGGTTTAAGGCACCGGTCTTGAAAACCGGCGTACGTGTGAGCGTACCTAGGGTTCGAATCCCTATCTCTCCGCCATTAT
>JAYFRK010000178.1:0-1673 GCA_034925975.1 Clostridium sp. | reverse complement strand
AACAAATTAAAAATTAGGAGATGAATAAGCATGGCATTAATTCCAATGAAACCAGTTTTAGATGTGGCAAAAGCAAATTCTATAGCTTTTGGAGCATTTAATGTAAATACACCAAATCAAGCTAAAGCAGCAATTGAAATTCATGAACTCTTTAGAACAGCAGCTATACTCCAAGTAATTGATTTCGCCCACGGATTTGTAGGAGGAAGAGCAGATTACTTAAATGCTACTTTTGAGGAAAAAATAAAAGGTGCGGAGATAATGGCTAAAAAAGTAAGGGAATATGCAGAAGAGGCAAGTATTCCTGTAGTACTACACCTAGACCATGGAAAAGATCCTGAGTTTGTAAAGGCTTGTGTAGATTTAGGATATACTTCTGTTATGATTGATGGTTCTCATCTATCCTTTGATGAAAATGTAGAGCTAACTTCTGAAATAGTTAAGTATGCTCATGCTAGAGGAGTAACTGTAGAGGGAGAATTGGGAACTTTAGGAGGAAGAGAAGACAATGTTGTTGCAAAGGGCTCAATATACACAAACCCTAACAAGGTATGTGAGTTCTTTAAAAGAACAGGAGTTGACTGTCTTGCAATATCTTATGGAACTTCTCATGGACCTGCAAAAGGACAAAACCCATGTATAAGAAAAGAGATAGCTATAGCTTCTTATGAAAATATGATGCATGAAAATGTAGATGGGGTACTTGTATCTCATGGATCATCATCAGTTCCACCTTATCTTATAGAAGATATAAATGCTTATGGGGGAAAACTTACAAACGTAAACGGAATAAAAATTGAACAAGTAAAAGAAGTTATACCTTATGGCATAGGAAAGGTTAACATAGGAACAGATTTAAGAATAGCTATATTGAGATATATAAGAGCTTATTTTTACAAAAACCCTGAAAAACAAAGCATACTTGAACTAAAGGATGTATGGGAAACATTAAAGGCTAAGCCAGAGGTTATTGATTGCAGAGCATATCTAAAATCAATGCAGAGTAGTCTTATTTCTGGAATACCAGCAAATGAAATAGAAGCTGAAATATTCAGAGAAATGGAAAAGGGAGTAAAAGAGATTATTGGACAATTTATAGTTGAATTTGGACAAACAGGCTTTGCAGACAAAGTAAATCCTCTAACTCTTGATGAAATGGCTAAAATATATAAATAAGTTTTTTATAGGATTAATTAAAGCTGACTAGAAATGGTCAGCTTTTTTGCTATAGCTAAGTTTAAATTGCTAATTTGTAAGGGGACAGTTACAATAGTATTTAATAGAAGTTCTAAATATTACTTAGGATTAGGTGACAATATGAATTGCAAAACTTTAATCAATTTAATAGACGAATTTAATGATCATAATATAATAGCTTCACTAACATTAAACCCTGAGAAGATAGTATTTATATATGAGGACAATAAAGAGGAAACTGATAAATTTAAGAACATAAAAAACTATCTAAAAGATAAGCTTCCAGATACAGATGTAACAGGGGTGGCAATTGATAAATTAAATCAAGATAAAATATGCAAAGAACTAGGAGCATATAAAGGATCAGAAACCATAGTAAATATATCTGGTGGAAGCAAGCTGATGAGTCTTGTAGTATATAAGGCATCTAAAAAGTATAGTATGGAATCTATATTTATAGATTTAGATAATGAAGA
>JAYFRK010000630.1:0-14960 GCA_034925975.1 Clostridium sp. | reverse complement strand
AATGATTCAAAGCTAAATCCTTCTTTCATGCCTTTAGGTATAAATCCAGCTAATTCTTTTATCTCTTCACTGCCCCATTCTCCCCAAGCAGTTCCACTGGCTAAAAGCCCTAATGGCACAAAAGCAATAAGAGCTAAAATTAAAGCATAAACAGGCTTATGATTACTTTCTCCTTCACCTTCATATATAGATGATGGAGATACTTTTTTAACATAACCATAAACAGCCGCTGTAACTACACCTTCCATAATTCCAGCTACTAATAAATGAGGTATTAGCATGGCTGGTATAGAAACATTTAGACCATATGGACAATATATAGGCGATCCCGCTGCATCTTTAAAAAGTAAAGGTTGAATTCCAAACTCCACAGCTGTTAAAAGTGCTGCTATATTAAGTGATACATAACCTGCAATAAATGCAGCTATGTACTGTGCCTTTTCCCCCTTAAACTTAAAACCTATAAATTTATATATATAATATCCTACAAAAGGCATTACAAAAGCCATGTTAAAACAATTTGCACCTAAAGCAAGTATACCCCCATCTCCAAAAAATAGAGCTTGAATTGCAAGAGCAATAGTTATAGCTATTACAGCTGCATATGGTCCTAATAAAATAGCCACTAAAGTAGCTCCTACCGCATGTCCCGTAGTTCCTCCAGGTAGTGGAAGATTAAACATCATAATTAAAAATGAAAAAGCCCCACAGATACCTAGTAATGGAATCTTCTTTCTCGGTAACTCTTTTTTCACTTTTGAAACTGCCCTTTTCCAAACTGGAATCATTGCAGCACCAACAACTGCACAGGTTGATGGACTTAGATAATTATCTGGTATGTGCATTGTCATCTCTCCTCGTCTTTTAATTAATATATTTCATCAATTATTGCGCTAGTTATAACTAATGCAATATTTATGCCAAATCGTAAGAAGCCTATTATAAGCCATTTTGACATAAAAAAATATATAACGATTACAGTTTAGTCTCATTTAGAGAAAGTATATTCTCAAAGTGAGAATATACTTTCTCTTATTCTCACTTTGAGAAGCATCTACCACCCTCTTGAGTAATCTTTAAAACAATCTAGACACACCTTTTTTCCATTCATTATTCTCATCCTATTTTCAGCTGTCTTTTCTCCACATATTTCACAAGGAATCGAATCAAATATTACTGCCCTCTCTGGAATATCAAAATTAGGATGCTTATAGTTAAATAATTCATCTGCCTCAGCATTTAATATATACTCCAAGAACACTTTCTTATCTTCTATTCTTGGAAAGTTTTTAAATACAATTCTTACACTTTCTCTAGATTTTCTATTAAAAAAGCTAAAGGCAAACTTTCCTCTATTTCTATAAACAATATTCCCTTTTCCAAAGCTGCATCCCATCATAACTTGAATTGCATCTACAGCACAGGCATCATTTTCTGTAACACAAACTATTTCTTCATCCCTTGAAAATTCTATCCCCATTTTTTCCTTAACAGCTTCACATACTTTAAAACCTATTGCTAAACCAGGACATTCATGGCCATGGAAGTCAACACATTTTTTCCACAACTCCTCATTCATAAAAATACCTCCAAAATCTTATAGATATATTAACCTAATATGTTTGCTCAATAAATAATATTCCTATAGAGGCATAGAGTATATCCATTATACAATGCTCAGGTTATTTTTAAGAATAAGAAAAATAAGGGGACGGTTCTATAATATTTAAAAAATCCAGTGGTTAATGCCTCACTGGATTTTTTAAATATTGATAATTTATTTGATAATTGGGTAATTGGGTAAGCTTATTCACAAACCTTTCCAGGATTTAGGATGTTTTTAGTATCAAATGCTGCTTTAATACCTTTCATTATTGACATATATTGATCTCCATATTGATGGAACATATACTCTCTCTTTGCATATCCTATTCCATGTTCTCCTGATACAAGTCCTCTTAATTCTTCTGATTTTTTGTACATACAGTCAAATACTTCATTTAGTTTCTTCTTCCAAGTTTCTTCATCCATATCATCTCTGCAGATATAAACGTGTAAGTTTCCATCTCCAGCATGACCAAAACTTGGTATTCTAACATTGAATTCTTTTTCTAATTCATGAGTGTATTTAATGAAGTTGGCAACTTGATTTCTTGGAACAACAACATCGCATTCATCTATTTCAGATGTGGAAGCTTTAATAGCTTCAAGGAAGGCTCCTCTAGCTGACCAAACAGATTCCTTTCTTTCGTCTGTATCAACTATAAATACATCTAGTGCACCTGAATTCAAGCATAAATCTGCTACTGTTGCATAATCTGCTTCTACTTGAGCAGCGCTATTGCCATCAAAAGTTAATAAAAGATATGCATCTGATGAATTATCTGGGAACTTCTTTCCTAAGAATTCTTCTGCAGCAAGAATTACTTCCCTTTGCATAAATTCTATAGCAGTTGGTACTGCCTTTGATTTTATTATCTTTGGCACCATTTCAATGGCACTATCTATATCTTTAAATGGTATAAGCAAGCTTATTGCTTTCTTAGGTAGCGGTAATAATTTCAATATTGCTTTTGTAACTATTCCTAGCGTACCTTCTGAACCTATTATTAAATCCTTTAAACTATATCCTGAACTATTTTTAACAACCTTTCCACCTAATTCTAAAACATCTCCGTTTGGTAGTACTACTTCAAGTCCACGAACATAATCTCTTGTAACTCCATATTTAACAGCTCTCATACCGCCTGCGTTGGTGCTAATATTTCCTCCTATTGTAGCACTCTTCTCGCCTGGATCTGGTGGATAGAATAAGTCATGTTCTTCAACAAATTTAGATATTTCCATTAGAAGTACACCAGGTTCTAGTGTTAATGTTAGGTTTTCTTCGTCTACCTCTAATATATGATTCATTTCAGTAGTTTCAATCATTATTCCTCCTTGTAGTGGAACTGAGGCTCCAACAAGGCCTGTACCTGAACCCCTTGCTACTACTGGAATGGTATTTTCATAGGCATACTTCATTATTTTTGAAACTTCTTCTGTAGCATGAACTCTTACTAATACATCTGGGTAATTACTTATTCCCCCTAATTCATCATGGCTATAGTCTTCACTTATTTCCTCACCATATAAAACGTTTTCTTCACCAACTATAGATTTTAAGAATTCCGCATCTTTAGAGTCTATCTTTTTATATTCGCCCATCTTTGTAACCTCCCATTTTTAGTGACTATTTCGAATTTTCTAAACAGTTGCTGCCACCTGTTCTAATAAACTTTCGCCTTTAGCCATTTCAATTAATCTAGGAACTATTTCATAAATGTCTCCAACTAATCCGTAGTGTGCAACGTTAAATATTGAAGCATTAGGGTCATTATTTATAGCTATTATAGTTTCTGAATTATTCATACCAGCTACAAATTGCACTGCACCTTGTATACCAACAGTAATTATAAGTTTTGGCTTTACAGTTCTTCCGCTAAGACCTATTTGTTGTTTTGCATCTATCCATCCTGCTTCAACTAATGGTCTTGTTCCTGCAATTTGTCCACCTATAGCATCCGCTAATTCCCTTACTAATTGCATATCTTTTTCTGACTTAATTCCTCTTCCTGCAGCTACTATTACTTCTGCATCTGAAATACTTACTTCTTTTTCTTTCTTAGTAATTTTAAGAACTTTTATATTAGATTCAAATTTGTCTTTTTCAATTTTGCAAACTGTAACTTTTCCATTAGCTTCACTTGTTCTTTCTGGTGCTGAGAATATCTTATATCTAACTGTAGCAAATTGAGGTCTATTATTGCTGCATATAATCTGAGCCATAATATTTCCACCGAAAGCTGGTCTTATTTGTACAAGATCTGTATTCTCTTTCATATCAAGTATTGTGCAATCTGCTGTAAGTCCAGTTTTAAATCTAGCAGCAATTCTTGGTGCTAAGGATCTACCAACAGTTGTAGCTCCAACTAGTATTGATGATGGTTTTACTTTATTTATAAAATTTTCAAAGGCTGCTGCATATGGCTCTATTCTGAATTCTCCTAAATTTTCATAGTCATATACAAAAACTTCATCTACTCCATAGTGTAATAATTCTTCTGCTTTATCTTTAATATTGTTTCCTATGAATACTGCGTACACTGGGTGGTTGATTTTAGCAGCAAGTTCTCTTCCCTTTCCTATTAATTCATAAGTTACAGGATGAACATTTCCCTCTACATGATCTACATATACTGCAATACCCTTCCATAGACTTTTGTCTACCTTTGGTCCTTCTTCTTCTACAAATTCAACTACTCCCTTAGGTCCTTTTTTAACACACAATTTACACATTTTGCATGCAGCTGTTATTTCAACTTTTCCGTTACTTTCCTCAATTGCACCAAAAGGACATATTTTAACTAATTCATCTATAATTTCTCTATTTAATTTATCTTCATGAACCAATAGCTTTCCCATTATAATTCCTCCTTTTAATTTACAAGCCCAGTTTTATAACCTACTAAACAAATTTAAGTTCTTTTAGCTTGTTAAATAGTTTTAAAGTTAATTCTTCTCCGCTTCCTTCCCACATTTCTTTATCTGTATTAACCTCTGGAGGGAATATTCTTTCAACTTGAGTTGCTGAACCATTTAGTCCGTAATGGTTTTCATTCTTGTCCTCAAAATCTGCTAAACTTAATACTTTTATTTCTTTGTCCTTAGTATCCAATTTTTTCTTATAAGATGGTAGCCTTGGAGTATATATATCTTTTTCTACTGTTATCAAACAAGGAAATTTTATTTCTTGAATTTCAACTGTTTCTGCCATGTCCATTTCTACTGTTATGGAATCATCTTTAATTTCAATTACTCTTCTTACATTGGCAACATGTGGTATTTTCAAATATTCTGCCATTTCAGGTCCAACTTGAGCTGTATCTCCGTCTGTAGTCTGCTTTCCACAAATTATAAGATCAGGACTTCCTGTCATTTTAACTCCTTGCGATAATGTGTAAGCTGTGGCTAAAACGTCGGCTCCTGCAAATTTCCTATCCGAAAGTAATGAACCTTCATCAGCCCCCATCATAAATGCTTCTTGTATAATTTCCTTAGATTGAGGTGGTCCCATAGTAATTACATTAACTTTTCCGCCATTTTCTTCTCTAATTCTAAAAGCACTTTCTAATGCATATAAATCATAAGGATTCATTTTTGAATCAATGCCATCTCTTTTTAATACCCCTGTAACTGGATCTACTTCAACTTTGCTTGTTCCTGGAACTTGTTTTATACAAACTAAAATTTCCATACTTAATCCTCCTATATCCTCAAAATATTAACTTCATCTGGTATTATGGTCATACCTCTTTGTTTAATGGTCAGCCCTATAGATTATAAAATGTACCAAGGTTAAAATTTTAGATATATACAACTAATGTGGTAAGACCAGTTCTTTAAATACATAATAGCATACTAATTTATAACTTTCTATTATAGTTAACTTATTAACATATAATAATTTTATCTAAAATTTGTAATTAATCATCTTAGTAGAGTATTTATAAATATTCTAAATATTTTTAATTATAGATTTATTATAAAAATTTTTTTTACAGTAGACTAAATCTCTATTTAATGGTTAAATAATTATCAAATCTTATTAATAAAAATATTTATTTTAAATAAATAACATCTCCTTATGTAAACTTAAAATTTATCTTGATAAATTATTTACTAATCTATATTACAGAATAGAATACACTATAAGCAAAATAGTTAAGAGAAACAAAGTCCCTTAACTATTTTACATGAACAAATTTAGAATTATTTTCAATATTATAGGTCATCAACAATCTATTAAAATACAGCCTATATATTAGAATAGATTTGGCATGAACAACTTAACCACTCCTATGGCTATTACTCCAGCTAATAATCCATATGCAATACATATCTTAATATTATTTTTAATTATCTTACCTTCCTTACCTACAAGTCCAACTGTAGTTAACACTGCAACTACATTATGAACACATATCATATTTCCTGCAGCTCCACCAATTGCTTGTAAGCCCAATGTAGATATTATTGGTATTCCAACTTCTTTAGCTGCACTAAATTGTAATGCACCAAACATAATATCTGATACTGTTGCACTACCGGATATAAAAGCACCTAATATACCAACTATAGGAGCAACTATATACCATCCACTTCCAGCTATCATAGCTGCAGTTTTAGCCATAACTATAAGCATTGAATCACTGCCTGCTGCTGCTCCTGAATTCATCATGATATAAGTCATACCTAATGCAAAGAATAATGCTATAGCTGCTGGTTTTATTTGTTTTAATGTATCTCCCCAAGCTTTAAATGCTTCTTTTCTATCTAATCCATGCATAAATGGAATAATTAATGCAACTAACATAAATGGAATAACTCCTGGATTATATAGTGGTGTAATACCTCTTGATATAGATGTTCCTAAAATATGAGTCCATTCTATATTCCAAGCTTTTAATATTGGAGTAATTCCCAACCACTTTAAACGTCCAAGTAATAGTAATATTCCTATTAATATATATGGAGCCCAAGCCTTTGCAGCGCTTAATGGCTCAGCATCTGCTGGTCTACTACTTCCTGCTTTAATTGAACCTTCCCAACCTTCTTCCCATTGGTCATGAGGTTTAAAATCCCAATTTGTTTTAGGCACGAACATACCTCTTTTAACAGCAAATATAAATATGGATATACCTATTAATGCTCCCAATAGGGATGGAAGTTCTGGTCCTACAAAATTTGATATTACTACTTCTGGGATTGTAAATACTAATCCGCCAAATAAAGCTAGTGGTAAAACTTCTAGTCCCTTTTTAATACTTTTATCAACTATTAATGTCATAGTACAAACCATAGCAAGAGGAATAAAGGTACCTACACAAAAGTGTAATATTCCAGCAAAAGCTCCTACTTCACTTAAAAATGCAGTAAAGTCTCCGCCACTATATCCACCTGCCATTACCATATCTTTCAAATTTGCAAATCCTCCAATAATAGGTGTTCCAACAGCACCAAAAGTAACCGGAGCACTGTTACCTATTAGAGCAACCATAGCTGCTACTAGTGGTGGAAATCCTAAACCTACTAATAATGGAGCTGCAACTGCAGCAGGTGTACCAAATCCAGCTGCACCTTCAAAAAATGCACCCATTAAAAATCCTATTATAATAACTTGTACTCTTCTATCTGTAGAAACGTTGGCCATAGAATTTGCTATACCATCTACGCCTCCACTCTTTCTCATAATTTGTAATATAAGTAACGCTCCATATACTATTAACAATATATCAATAGTATTAATAGCTCCACATAGAGTAGCTGCAGATATCCATTTAAATGGCATCTTCCAAAGCGTAGCAGCTATTATTAATGATACTATAAACCCTAGTGGCATTGCCTTCGTTGATGGCCAGTTAAAAGCTATCATCAATACTCCAACTATTAATATAGGTATAAAGGCTATTAGTGCTAACATATTTTACTACCCCCTAAAATTTTGTATTACTTAAGTTAAAAATAACTCCTAATTAAAACCTTTACATGTGAGTATGTATTCGCCTCCTTTTATATTAATAAAGAGATAAATTTAGAATTACGGTATGCACATATTAAATTATGTAACCTTTGGTATGACCATATTTGGTCATACCATCTTACAAAATTATTTTATCACACTGTTCGAAATATTTACACAATTGTTATTTAATTAACATATACAAACTTTGCATTAGTTCCCATTACCTAGCTATATTATACATATATAGTTTTTTAAAGTTTTTAAATTTTCTTACTAATCCATTATAATATGTTAATTATATATCAATTTTAAAATAGCATAACTGAGGATCAAAAACTATAAAACTCCTCAAATTAGCCTTAATTGAGAGCATATCTCAAATAATAAATCTATTATAACCACTGTTGTTTTTTTTATAACTTATTTGGAAATAAAAAATAGAACTGTTATCTTAACAGCTCTATTTTTATTAATTATACTTTGCCATCAATATTAGATTTTCATTTATCAATTCCATATGCTTTCTCATAGCTTCTGCAGCTTCACCTGGATTATGATTTTTAAGAGCATTCCATATTTTTTCATGCTGAAAATCAATGTCATCTTTGTGCTGATTGCTAATTATTCTCTTTCTAGCATCCCTTATAAAAGAATCCATAAGTATAGAAACGGTATTTAATATGTTAACTATTAGAAAATTTCTTGAAGCTTGAGCTATTTTATAATGAAATTTTGTATCATATGTCACTCTCTCTTCTTCATTATCTGAACTTTTCATTTTGTTTATTAAATCTAACATATGATCTAATTCTTCATCTGTTATTTGTTTTGCTGCTAGTGCAGCAGTTTCTATCTCTATAACTTTTCTAAGCTCAAATATTTCTTGCACTTTACCTTCATTTAACATAAACATAATAGAGAGAGGTTCCAATAAGCTATTTTCAAAAGAACTTCTTATAAAATTACCCTCACCTTGCCTTGATTCTATAAGTCCTATTATTTCAAGAGATCTTATTGCTTCTCTAATAGAAGCCCTACTTATACCTAATTGCTCAGCCAAATCTCTTTCAGAAGGTAATTTATCACCTTTCTTTAAAGTTCCATCTGCAATCATACCTTTAATTTGTTCAATTACTTGTTCATATACTTTTGTATTTTTTATAGGAGTAAACATAGCACTCCTCTCCTCTCCAACCCTAAAAGATTATTAAAGTAAATTTCTATATCTCATTATATAATTTTGGGGACTAATTGGTCAATGTTTACTACAAAATTTTATATATTAGTAGGTTGTTGCTGTTTTATATGATGACTAGCATCCTCTTTATCCCCCAATGCCTATAACTATATTTAGGTACCATCTTATCAGACTTTCTCCTGATAAAATGCATAAAAGTGTCGCAATAGCTATAGACGGTCCAAATGGCATATAATGCTTACAGCTTTTCTTCTTTAATATTATAAGCATAACACCTATAATAGCTCCAATTATAACCGAGAGAAAAAGCATTAAAATGGTCAATCTAGCTCCCAAGAAAATCCCACATAGTGCACAAATTTCTGCATCTCCCCATCCCATACCTCCTACAGTTAATATTATTAGAGCAATAAAGCTAACTCCTATAATCATTCCTAATATATAGGTTTTTATTGGAACATTTAAATAGTAATTCAATAGTAAAAATGCCAGTCCAATAACAGTCCCACCTAGAGTAGTACTTAGATAGACATTTGTAGTATTATAGTCAATTATTCCAATAACAATTAAAAAACTAGCCAAGATTATAAATTTAAGAAACTCAATGCTAATATTATATTCATAATATATTAGCATAAAAGCGATACCAGTAATTAGTTCCACTAATGGATATTTTATAGATATACCTTTTTTACAATATCTACATTTTCCATTGAGCAATATGTAGCTTACAGCTGGCATAAGGTCATATATTTTTATTCTTCTGCTGCAGCTAGTGCAATGAGATGGAGGATATGCTATAGATTCTTCTCTTGGTATCCTATATATACATACATTTAAAAAGCTGCCAATTAGTAATCCAAATATAAAAATGATAATTACTAAACCCATTACTAAATTCTCCTTAAAATATAATGTGTTACCTAAACACCTACTTTCAATTAAGATTTTGTCCTTCTTAACATTTCTTAAACCCATTATTGCAATGTTTTTTATAAATAAATTTATAAATTATTTTCTTTAGATAAATATAACTCCTTTGTTATGCTTCACACTTTAATAAAAATAAAAAAACCTTAGTATTTCAATACCAAGGTTAATCTTTCTTTAAACTTACTCTATATTCTCATTTTCTTCTTTCTTCAAAAACTTTTTCCAATCCACATATATTCTAAAAAGACTTGCCACATCTTGCTCATTATATAATAGTATTCTCTGCCTTTTTTCTTCAGGCATTCTATTCATATAATCAAAGTCTTTCATAACCTTACAAAAGGTTTTTGATAAATTAGCACCGCTTATAAGCTCACTTTCTCTATTAATATCAAACTTTTTTTCTAAATTTTTAAGTCCTATATTTTCTCCCATTAGATTTTCGTATTCTCTTTGTAAATCTATCTTTTTAAAGTTCTCATCTATATCATAATCTATCTTGTGCTTTTTGAACAAATACTCAATAACTGAAAAATCATTATTCCCTGAAAAAGTAACAATGTACTTTTTGTTATGATTATTATGCATTTCCTCAAAATATTCTTTTGAAAGCTTCAATATTTCAAGAGAATCTTTTTTATCCTCAATCATATATTGTGTGATTTTAAGTTCACCACTATTACTATCAAAATAGCAACATCCAAACACTCCTATGCAAATAGGTTTCTTATATAGATAATGCTCTAAATCAAAAAATATAGCATTCTTATATAGGTCATTTCTTCCGTCAATTTCTAAGGTGAACTCACTAGAGTATTCTTCCACCTTTATACTGTTTTCTCTTTTAATCACTTCATCACTCTTTTCTAGCTATCCAAATAACATCATATATTTATTGCTTACGGAATTTTGCCCCTTTATTATCTCATATTTTTTTATTTTTGTGAACTGTTTATATTTAAACAGCAGACATTTTAACAAATTAACTTAATAGCAGATATTAATTGCTTAGTTATTTAACTAGTAACCTAAAAACTTGGAAACGATTACTATGAAATTTTGTTAATTTCATGGATTGACAAAGCGTTCACTTGATGTTATATTTAATTGAGAATGATTTTCATAACTATACGGGGGGAAGTATCAATGAGCATAGTAGATTTAAGACCAGGCGAAAATGGTTATATTCAAAACATTATTGGAAATGAAAAACTTTCTAAACGCCTATTTGCATTAGGCTGTATAGAAGGAACTAAAGTAACTTTAAAAACTACAGCACCTTTTGGCGACCCTATTGTTATAAACTTTAGAGGTTTTGATTTAGCCATCAGAAAAAAAGACGCTTTTAATATAAAAATAAAGGAGGACTAGCATGACAACTATAGCACTGATTGGAAATCCTAATGTAGGTAAAACTACTTTGTTTAATGCGCTTACCGGTGCTAATCAATATGTTGGGAACTGGGCTGGAGTTACCGTAGAAAAGAAAGAAGGATTTTTAAATAAATCTATAAAAATAGTGGATCTTCCCGGTATCTATGCAATGGATACCTATTCAAATGAAGAAAAAGTCGCTAAAAATTATTTACTCCATGATGATGCAGACCTAATAATAAACATAGTAGATGCTTCAAATTTAGATAGAAATTTATATTTAACTACTCAGTTAAAGCAATTTAATAAACCTATTATATTAATTTTAAATATGATGGATGTAGCTCAATCTAAAGGTATAAATATAGATGTAGATAAACTTTCTCATGAATTAAAAATGACTGTAATACCTATATCCGCATCAAAAGGTAAAGGTATAGATAAAGTTAAAGACATGTTGTTAAACATGGATATTTCTGAGCTTGTCATTGATAATGAATCTCACTTTCAAAATTTCAGCAGCGAGGCTGAAACTTATGCCTATATTGAAAACTTATTAAATAAATGTATATTAAAATCATCAAAAACTGGAACTAACATTAAAGATAAAATTGATAAGATAGTTTTAAATAAATTTGCTGCTTATCCAATATTTTTGGGTATTATGTATTTAATTTTTATGTTTACTTTCAGCTGGGTTGGACAACCTTTAGCTGATTTAATGGACTCAGGCTTACAAGAACACCTTATTCCTAAGTTAACTGATTTACTTTCAAATAGCAGTCCTTGGTTTAGCTCTCTTTTAGTAGATGGAATAGTTGGCGGAGTTGGTTCCATTATAGTATTTCTTCCAGTAATACTTTCCCTATTCTTAGGTATATCTTTTCTTGAGGATAGTGGATACATGGCAAGAGCTGCTTTTTTAATGGATAAAACGATGAGAAAAATGGGACTTTCAGGAAAAGCCTTCATACCACTAGTTGTTGGTTTTGGATGTTCCGTACCTGCTATAATGTCAGCTAGAACATTGGAAAGCGAAAAGGATAGAAAACTTGCTGCACTAATTGTACCTCTTATGTCTTGTAATGCAAGATTGCCAGTTTACGCTCTTTTTGCTTCAGTATTTTTCTCTGGAAAAGAAACACCTGTAGTATTTTCTCTATATCTACTAGGTATATTAATTGCTTTTTTAGTGGCTTTACTATTCAAAAATACACTATTCAAAAAGGATGAAGAACCTTTTATAATAGAGTTACCTGAGTATAAACTGCCTGAGCCAAAAAACTTATTATTACATACTTGGGACAAAGGTAAAGGTTTCTTAAGAAAGGCTGGAACAATAATATTATCAATATCTGTTATAGTTTGGTTTTTATCAAACTTTAATCTTTCAGGAATGACTGATATAAATAACAGCTTATTTGCTTCTATAGGTAAGTTCTTAACTCCTATATTTAAGCCATTAGGCTTTGGTCATTGGGAAACATCAGTGTCACTTCTTACTGGACTTATGGCTAAAGAAGTTGTTGTAAGTACTATGGGGGTTATATTTGGAAGTAATTTAGCAACTATTTTACCAAATTACTTTACTCCTATTACAGCTTATGGCTTCCTAGTATTCGTACTTTTATATACACCCTGTATGTCAGCTGTAGTTACTATGAAAAAAGAATACGGAAATAAAATGGCTGCATTTTCAGTTATATATCAACTGATTCTTGCATGGATAGCTTCTTTCTTAGTATATAATGTAGGCTCCTTATTTATTGGGTAAGCGCTTTAAACATAAATTTAAATAGATTTTAGCCATTTCACTATATCTTTATAAAAGAGGTGATTTTTATGATGGAAATAATAATAACAGGAATAATTGTAGTCTTCGCTATATTCATCCTTGTAAGAAGTGCAAAAAAGAAGGCCTCTGGTCAATGTGACTGTGGAAGCTGTTCTTCTCACTGCCCAATGTACAAGGAAAAGCAAGATGATAAATCAAAGAGGTAGGACAATTCCTACCTCTTTTTATACTTATTTAGCATTTACAAAATATTCAATTATAGTCTCCATTGAAACTATTCCAACCACTTTGTCATCTTCCACAATTGGTATTGCAACAATTTCATTATCTATAAGTTTTTTCGCAGCCTCAATAACATCTTCTTCTCTGTTTGCACTTACAACATCTTTTGTCATAATGCTTGAAATAGGATAAGTATCATAGTGACCTTCTTCAATTAAAAATCTATAAATATCTGCTTTCACAACAATACCAAGAAGCTTATTATCCCTGTCCACAATTGGTGCTCCATTTATTTTATTATCATTCATAACATCAAGTGCCTTTTTAATATTATCTTCAGAACTTAACATTATGATGTTGCTCTGCATTATTTCGCCGATTTTCATAAATACCCCTCCTTTAAATAATTATACCACCCAGATAATAAATATTAAACATCCCCTTAATTTATGTTTATATTTAATTAATTTTAAATTTAATAGCTATTATTTACTATATTATTAAATTCGTCTATATTTAAATTTCCTTTAAGTATATTGTCTATAATCCTAGAAGCTGCTTTTTTAGATATCTTCTCAATATCAGCTTCTATTACAATTTTATTTTTTTTCATAAGGTACTTGAGATAACTCAGCTGTTTTTCAGTAATGGAATTTTCTCTTTTTAAGTCATTGTTATTTTCTATTTCATGAATTAATTTAAAAATTTTAGGTAAGTTTAGAACATCTTCATAATTATGAAGCATAATTATCTCTCTCAAATGGTGATTTTCTGTTTCTAAAAATTCATAATATAGTTCAACGCTTAGTCCGCCATCTATTTGATCTTTTCTTTCTATTCCCAGGTACCTCTCTACACTTTTAAGATTGCATCTTTCTATGCCTAGCTGCTTATGATAAGGTCTTATCATTCTGTATAAATCTAAATGTACTTTAGGCTCCATAAAATCTATGTTATTAAGTTCCATTTTCTTTTTTATAAAAGGCTCATCAAAAGCCTTTCCATTATAGGAACACCACGCGTTAAATTCCTCTAAATCTTTCTTGAAGCTTAAAAGCACTTCTTTTTCATCTTCCAAATTTTCTGCAAAATACTGTTTTACTATAAATGTATTATCATCAATAAAATATCCACCTGATATTAATACAATATTTGATTTTTCTCTATCAAAACCAGTGGTTTCAATATCATAAAATATAACCTTATCTATTTCATAGTGCTTATATATTTTTTTATTTATACTTAACTTTTTCTCTTGTTCCTTTATATACAACTGTAATTACCTCCAATAAAAATCTAGTCCAAATAACTCTTCATGACAAACTATTCTATAACAATTTTAATATAAAAATCCAAATAGCACAAATCGAAATAAAAAAAGCTTTAAATGAATGTTAAAAGCAAACATTCATTTAAAGCAAAAATTATATTTTAATTACATTTTCTCTACTACTTCTATTCCTAGTAGATTAAGTGCATTTTTAATTACTTGGCAAGTTGCCTCTACCATTTTTAATCTTGCTATCTTTATATTTTCATCTTCTGTAGCCATTATATTATGAGCATTATAGAATTTGTTAAAGGCTTTTGCCACATCAATTATATATCTTGTAAGTGTTGATGGCTCCAATTTATCTATAGCACTTAATATAGCTTCATTAAAGTTTCCAAGTGTCTTAACTAGTTCAAATTCTTCAACTGAGTTTAGAGCTGAATAGTTAGGCTCTCCTTTTACTTCTCCTGCACGTCTTAGTATGCTCTTTCCTCTAGCATAAGTATATTGAACATATGGGCCTGTTTCTCCTTCAAAGTTTAACATCTCGTCCCAATTAAACACTATATCTTTTTCTCTTCTATTCTTTAAATAAGTAAAT
>JAYFRK010000017.1:0-1965 GCA_034925975.1 Clostridium sp. | reverse complement strand
TACTCTCAAAGAACTTATGGAACTGGCAAAGGTAAAAAACTTAATGTTAGATTTGGAAATAAAGAGTAATATTGTTCAATATCCAAATATAGAAGAAAAAATTATTAACACAATATATGACTATAAAATGCAGGATAATGTTATATTATCAAGTTTTAATCACTACTCTTTAGTAAAGTCAAAGAAAATCTCTAAAAAAATAAAAATAGGACTTTTATATGTAGCTGGTCTGTATCATCCAGAAAGATATGCTAAAAGCGTAGGTGCAGAAGCCTTGCACCCATATTTTCATGCAGTGAATAATCCTAAAATTATTAAGGACATAAAAAAATCAAAAATACTCATAAATCCATATACAATAGACGATGAAAAATTTTTGAAACTTTTTGTAGATTATGGTGTTACCGGAATAATAACAAATTATCCAGATAGATTAAGTAAAATTTTGGAGGTCAAAAATGAATAAGCAAAACTATAAGAAAACTTTCTTACTTGGTTTTGGATTTTTCTCTATAAGTTTGACTTGGTCCATATATAACTCATTTATGCCTAAAATGTTAAGTAATTATCTAAGCAGCGCTACCTTAATTGGTTTTATAATGACCATAGATAATTATTTTGCTCTTTTTATTCAACCTACTGTAGGAAATCTAAGCGACAATATAAATACCAAATTCGGGAAAAGGATGCCTTTCATAATGCTTGGCATGCCTCTCGCTGCTTTGTTTTTATTTTTGATTCCTAGTTATACGAATCTTTTTACTCTCATATTCTTTCTTGTATTTGCTAATTTATCTATGAGCATATTTAGAGCACCAGTTATAGCTCTAATGCCTGACCTAACATATCCTGAACATAGAAGTAAGGCAAATAGCGTCATTAATCTTATGGGTGGAATAGGTGCCATCTTAGCGTATTTTGTAGGTTCAAAATTATGGTCTAAAAATCAAGCCTATCCATTCTACATGGCAGCATCTCTCATGCTAATTTCTCTACTAATATTGATACTATTTATAAAAGAAAAAAGAGATGTGTTAAATTATGAAATAAATTTAAAGGCTAAAAACAGTTTAATAACTAATCTGAGATCTTTAGTAAAAACTCAAAAAAACACTTTATTTCTCCTTTGTGCAATATGCAGCTGGTTTATAGGCTATCAAGGTATAGAAGCTTTTTTTACACTGTATGGAGAAAAATTTCTTAATATTTCTGTACCAAGTGCTGTTTTTTCCTTCACATTCATGTCTGTATCATTTTTAATATTTGCAATACCTGCTGGAATAATTGGAACAAAACTAGGTAAAAAACGTGCAATATCTATTGGAATTTTAGGACTTATAATTTGCTTTACAGTTTTAGCTTTTATTAGAGATATATTTATTATTAGAATTATATTTATTATATGTGGAATGTTTTGGTCTTTTATAAATATAAACTCTTATCCTTTTGTAGTAGATATGGCCCCTAGAGGTGAAATAGGAACTTATACTGGTTTCTATTATATGTTTTCTGCCATTGCAGCTATAGTATCTCCCCCTCTTCTTGGAAGAACTATAGACCTTTTAGGTTATAAATACATGTTTTTATATGGTGCTGGCTTTTATTTGTTATCATTTATATTTATTATATTTGTAAAGCTAGACAATAAGGCTAATCTGAATTTTAAAAATCATATTTAAAAATAACTAAAATAATAAAAAGTGCTTAAAACTTAATGTTCTAAGCACTTTTTATTATTTTATAATTTTGTATTCTATCTTAATCAACTAAGTTTTCTTCTGGTATATCTACTTTGATTCCTTCTAAAGAGAAATTCCCTTTAAATTTATCAGTAACCATTTCATCACAAACTTTTTTAACACTTTCAACTGCTCCGTTTATTACTGAAACAACTTGCCTAACTTCTTTTGGAACATTGTCAGGCTGTCCATAAGTTTCTTCTAAGTAGCCAACTAAATTGTTCAT
>JAYFRK010000528.1:0-2526 GCA_034925975.1 Clostridium sp. | reverse complement strand
TTCCATAAAAATCACCTCCCAAATTATTCATTACACGCCTTTTCTTCTTCTATAGAGCTATCCAATGAATTTTGTATTTCCCAGATTCTCTTGTATACACCATCTTTATTTATCAAATCATCATGCTTTCCTATAGCTTCTATTCTTCCTTTATTTAAAACTATAATTTTATCTGCATCCATAACAGTAGAAATTCTATGGGAAATTATAAAAGTAGTAACCCCTTTACTCTTTTCCCTAAGCTTCTGCCTTATAATTTTATCTGTTTCTGCATCTACTGCACTTAAAGAATCGTCAAAAATCAGTATAGGAAGATTTTTTATAAGAGTTCTTGCTATAGATACTCTCTGCCTTTGACCTCCAGATAGTGTAACACCATTTTCTCCTACTATAGTGTCATATCCCTTTTCAAAAGAAGTTATTACACCATGAACTGAGGCCATAGAAGCTGCAGTTTTTACTTCCAGGTCATCTGCATCCAGTTTAGCTATTTTTATATTATCCCTAATAGTTCTTGAATAAAGAAAAGCTTCTTGAAGTACCATACCTATTTTACTTCTTATCCACTTTCTTTCTATATCCATAAGTTCTACTCCATCAATTTTTATAGACCCTTTATCATAATCATAAAGTCTTAATAAAAGGTGTACTAACGAGGACTTTCCTGAGCCTGTAGGCCCTACCACAGCCACTGTCTCCCCCTTATTTACTTTAAAACTTACATCTTTAATTACAGGAGCATCTTTTTCATATCCAAAAGTAACATTTTCAAAACATATATCACCCTTTATTTCAGGTTTCAATGCCCTGCCACCTTCTGTTTCTTCTGGTACTTGTAGAATCTGCCATATCCTTTCAATTGAAACTGTCATCTTTCCCATATCTGAAAGAATTCTCCCAAGTTGTCTTACAGGCCAAAGCAGCATAGTTTCATAAGTTATAAATACTACTAGGGTACCAAGGCTAATTTCACCTCCTACAGTAAAGTAAATTCCTGAAATAAGCACTAGACCTATTTGAATAGTACAAAGAAAGTCTGATATTCCCCAGTAATTTGACAATAGATAAATTATTTTATAAATATAATCTCTGTATTTTTTATTTTCTTTTTCATATTTTTCTATTTCAAAATTTTGTCTTCCAAAGGCTTTTACCACTCTAATTCCTGTTAAATTTTCTCTTAATGTAGATGTAAGAGCCCCCTCTTGCTCATCTGCCTTCCTAAAATTATGCTGGATTTTGTTAAAAAATATTAAAGAGAAAACAAATATTATAGGAACCATAACCATGGCAATTATAGTCATCTTTTTACTTAATGAACTCATAATAGTTATAGCAAATGTCACAATGAAAATAGCTCTTCCTATCTCTACCATTTGAAGTGCAAAAAACTTTCTTATGGTCTCTACATCTGATGTACATCTTTGAATTAAGTCACCAGACTCTGCTTTTACATGGTATTCATAGGGAAGTTTTTGAATGTGATCATATAATCTAATTCTTATATTTCTTGCCATACTTTCAGCAGCCTGTGCCGAAAGTTTTCCTTTTAAATAGAGGAAAATTCCTCTAACGCAGGTTAAGCTTATTAAGGCTAAAGAACATATCCATAGATTTCTCCCTAGTATTTCTCTTCCACCTATAGTTTGTACCAACTTTTCAATAGCTAAAGGTGCATCTAGGGGTTTATTACCTATAATAGAATCTATAGTAATTCTAACAACCATAGGCTCTACCATAGCTATAAAGGATGCAATTCCAATAGATATTATTGCTACTATATATAAGAGCCTGCTGCCTTTAGTTAATTCAATAACTTTTTTCATTATCTTGTCTCCTTTCTACTGCAAACCTTGTTTCACTGCTAAAGTACTTAGCTATTCATACAATGTTGAATCCCAGCCTTTAATTTTTCTAAAAATCTCTTTTTTACTCATTATTATCACTCCTCACATAAATATAAAAAATCGCTATTGCGATTCCGCTAGGGAACCTTAGGTTCCCTTCGGCGACGCATTAGCGTCTGAGCACCCTCCTTAAAGAAGCGGGGAATTATTCTTCTTTTTATTCTATAAAATAAAAAGCCGTAGAAGTTTTTTCTACGGCTTTTATACATAAATTAACACATACTTGTTCAATCACATTAAATGTATATGGACAATTTAATCATTAAAAAAAAAGCCATAGGCACACAACCTATAGCTCTCTAATCGTAACTAATATTAAACATTAAAAATATCTACACTAAGGCCGTATACATGTTTTTATTTAGTTTTATATTTAAATCAATTGATAATAACATTAATCTTCTAAACATATTTACGACCTCCTTATTTTTAATATTTGTTAATACTACATTATTCATTTTATAACTAAATTTAGAAATTTTCAATACATATTTTTAAATTAACCTATTTATATTATAGAATATAATTTTTCAATGTTTTTTTCTTTAAGTAGTTTTAATTCTTGTTGTAGTAATTTTACCATATACCTTGCTAAGGTTTTTAATTTTTAATGTTGGAT
>JAYFRK010000081.1:0-3688 GCA_034925975.1 Clostridium sp. | reverse complement strand
ACCTCTTACTGATGATGTAAAAGGTAAAATAGGACTATTCTGCAATGTAGATGCTAACGCAGTTATCCAAAACCTTGATGCAGAAGATCTTTATGAAGTTCCAATGATGCTACACAATGAAGGTTTAGATACTCTTGTATGTGATAAATTAAATTTAAACTGCAGTAAGATAGATAATGCAGAGTGGATAGATATGGTTAATAAGATTAAAAACCTAAAAGAAAATGTAAATATCGGTCTTGTTGGTAAATATGTAGAACTTCATGATGCTTATATTTCCGTGGTGGAGGCTTTAAATCATGGAGGAATACCTAATAACGCTAGCGTTAATATCAAATGGATTAATGCGGAACATGTTACTAAGGAAAATGTAGAAAGTTACTTAAAAGATGTGAATGGAATATTAGTTCCAGGAGGTTTTGGAGATAGAGGAGTAGAAGGAAAAATTGAAGCTATAAAATATGCAAGAGTCAATAAAGTTCCTTTTCTTGGAATATGCCTTGGAATGCAGTGTTCTGTTATAGAATTTGCTAGAAATATTTTAAATTATAGTGATGCAAATAGTTCAGAAATAAATGAAAATAGCAGCCATCCTGTAATTGACTTAATGCCTGATCAGAAGGATATAGATGAAAAGGGCGGAACAATGAGACTAGGATTGTACCCTTGCAAATTGGATGAAAGTTCAAATGCATTTAAGGCTTATGGTCAACCAGTAATTTATGAAAGACATAGACACAGATATGAGTTTAATAATGAATATAGAAAGAGAATTATAGAAGCTGGTTTAAGTATTACTGGATTAAGTCCTGACGATAGATTAGTTGAAATAGTAGAAGTTAAAGATCATCCTTGGTTTGTTGCAACTCAATTCCATCCAGAACTCAAATCAAGACCTAATAGACCTCATCCTCTATTTAGAGATTTTATAAAAGCTGCATTGGAAAATAAATAAAATTAGGCTATGTTTTAAGAGATTGTTAATTTTGTATAATATATCATTATAATGAACTCAACAATCTTTAAAACATAGCCTTTTATTTTGTAATATGCAATGTATAAGAAATACATATAACTAGAATATTTATGATTAATAAAAATTTATTATTCTAATTAGAAGGAAATAAAGTATAAATATAGAATTTAATAAATTAGAGATATGATAACGCTCCAAATGAAAAGGAGGAAAAATAAAGGTGTTGATAGATACTTTAATTACCGCTGCTTTTAAGAATTCGCTTGGACAATATGATATAAAAAGACTATCGATATTTGAAATAGCTAATATACATGAATTTTTTAATAATATAGAATGTGAAAAATTAAAAAATAAAGAGATTAAAATTAAAATTATATGTCCTATATGTGGAGAGTATCATTACTATGTTTATAATATAAGTGATTTTATTAAAAGAAGTATGGTAATTGGTGGATGTGAAAAAATAGGATTGCCCTTATTTTTTATAGGTAATACTGAAAAAGTTGAAGATAAGATAAATAAGTATAAAGAAGTAAATAGAAAAATATACGCAATGATATAACATATGTATATTTTAAGTAGGCTGGGGGTACTATTATAGACACAGACTACTTTTGCTTTTTTAAAAATTAAAAAAGTAGATAAAAAATATAAAATAGGTTATAATCTAAAGAGTATTACATCTCTAACATTTCTGTGCCAACTATTTCCCGTGGATAAATATAAATAAATTAAATATGGAGGTGCTATTTTGTCTAATAAAGAGTTACAGGACATGACTGTTGTTGAATTAAGAGAATTAGCTAAAAAGTTAGGAATTAAGGGAACATCTAAATTGAAAAAATCAGAGTTAATAGATGAAATTGATAAAAATTCACCAGTATCTATAAGTAAAGATGGTGTTGTGTTAAGAGAAAAAATAAGTCCTAAAATTGTACATAATGGCTCAGAAAATAATGAATTACCACATAAGGAAGAAATTCAAAAGTCTAAAGTATATGAAAAAGAAGTTAAAAATATAGAAGAGGAAGAAGTTAATATAGAAAAGGAAAAAAACCTAAAAGAAATGATAAATGATTCTGATGTTGCAAAAGGTGTTTTAGAGATAATCGAAAATAATAATTATGGATTTTTAAGAGGTGAAAATTATCTAACGGGTCCTAAAGATATATATGTATCACCATCACAAATTAGAAGATTTAATTTAAAGACTGGTGATGAAGTACAAGGAAGAATTAGAACAGCAAAAGAAGGGGAAAAATTCCAAGCGCTACTGTATGTTGAAAAGATAAATGGTGAAAATCCAGAAAAGGCGGTTGGAAGGCAAAAGTTTGAAAAGCTAACGCCTGTTTATCCGGATGAAAGAATAAAATTAGAAACAAGTCAGCTAGATTTATCATCAAGATTGATGGATATAATCTCACCTATAGGTAAAGGTCAAAGAGGTATAATAGTTGCTCCACCTAAGGCTGGAAAGACTACTCTTCTTAAAAAGATTGCACATAGTATTTCTACAAATCATCCAGAAGTAAAATTAATTGTACTTTTAATAGATGAGAGACCAGAAGAAGTTACAGATATGCAAAGATCAATAAATGGAGAAATTATATACTCTACTTTTGATGAAGAACCAGATCATCATACTAAAGTTGCATATATGGTACTTGAGAGAGCAAAGAGAATGGTTGAACAGGGACAAGATGTTGTAGTGCTTTTGGATAGTTTGACAAGGCTTTCAAGAGCATATAACTTAACTATTAATCCAACAGGAAGAACTCTTTCAGGAGGACTTGATCCAGGAGCCTTAATAATGCCTAAGAAGTTCTTTGGTGCAGCAAGAAATATTGAAGAAGGTGGAAGCCTTACAATACTTGCAACAGCTCTTGTGGATACAGGAAGCAGAATGGATGATATGATATTTGAAGAATTTAAAGGAACTGGAAATATGGAAGTTCATTTAGATAGAAAACTTGAAGAGAGAAGAATATTCCCGGCTATAGACATATTTAAATCAGGAACAAGAAGAGAAGACTTATTACTTTCTCCAGAGGAACTTGAAGCATCCTTCAAAATAAGAAGAGTTATGTATAAAGAAAATAACGTAGGAGATATAACTGAAAAATTGATAAATTTATTGTCTAAGACAAAAAATAATGGTGAGTTTTTGGGAATGTTTAATAAAGAAAAATGGGAAAGATAAAATCTTTCCCATTTTTAAATACTATTTCTCTTCTTTTAAGTTGTATTTCTTCATGAATTTTTCAATTCTTCCACCTGTATCTAATACCTTTTGTTTTCCAGTATAGAATGGGTGACATTGAGAACATACATCGACTTTAAGTTCTGTTTTTATAGAACCTGTTGTAAAAGTATTTCCACAAGCACATTTAACTACTGCGTCATTGTGATATTCTGGATGTAAACCTTCTTTCATCTTGTTTCACCTCGCTTAAGGATATTATTCTTTAATAGAATAATTCAAACCGAATTGTCAACTCTTAGAATTATATCATAGGGTAATTAAAATATCAACTGCATTAATAATTTTTATTAAGTTCGTAACATAAGGAAAGTGCGACAAAATAGCGGCCTTGGTAACTACAGAGTAAGGTACTAAAAATCGAAGGTATATAATTCAACAGAGAATCTTCGCTACGTTAAGAAGTTCTAAGTTTGTGCCTTTAAAAATTCCCTACCCAGTCCTATGCA
>JAYFRK010000103.1:0-2909 GCA_034925975.1 Clostridium sp. | reverse complement strand
TATTCTAATTCTCTATGTTCTATAAACACTTGAGTATACTTTCCATTAATATTATATCTACCTATATCAATATCATTAAATCCATAGTAATTTTTCTTACTTTCAACCTGGTTATAGAATTCTAGAGCAGGTGCAACTGAATTAACTTTGATATTTTCTATAGTATCTCTATTTCTATCTATAACTTCTTTTGAAAGATTATTTGATAAGGGATATGATTTTTCTTCTATATCATCAATACCAAAAGCTTTTTTAGTAGAATTCATATTGTATTCAATAAAAGGAGCTTCAAGGCTCTTTTCATTAGATTTTACAATAAACTTTTGCCACATGCTAGCTACTATATTCTCAGAAATCATTAACAAAAATATTAATACAACTGAAACTACTATAGGTTTAACTTTTGATTTTAACACACTTATAAATACTACAATAGAAGAAATCAATGAAACAACTACTATCACCTCATAAAATTTCAAAGTTATCTTTGTATCTGTATAACTAGCTCCAAAAGCTACCCCCCTTGGAGAATACACTAAATTCCAAGCCTTAATTGCATATCCAAGAGATATGAATGCAAGTAAAAGTGCTCCTATAACTGCCAGCTGTTTACCTGCAAATTTAGTTATACCACTTTTAAAATTAGTTATTTTAGAAAAGTCAGTAGATGTTTGTCTACCAAACACCATTCTATCTCTAGCACTTAAAACAATATAAATTATCACTGTGGCTATAACTAAAAATACTAACAAAGACATAATTATTCCGTACAATGACTCTATTAATGGTAATTTAAATATAAAAAATGATATGTCCATATTAAAAATTGGATCTTGTACATTAAACTTAGTTGAATTAGTAAACTGAAGTACTCTATACCAGTAGGTTACTGCAAATGAGAATGATATTAACAACGAAACAATAGAGTTAAATAAAATAAATATCTTTCTTTCTCTTTTTTCTCTTAATGTATCTACTTCTACAACAGTCTTAAACTTTATAACGCTCTTTCTTATACTCTTATAATATATCCATATTGCTAAAAAGCAAATTGCAAATATGGGAATCATTAATTTTAAGGTAGCAGTTATTTTAGTAAGATATACTGAAAAATAACCTAATTCGCTAAACCATTTAGCGTTAATAATAATATTAAGTATTTGATTTAAAAAGCCTATAATTAAGCCTATAATTAAAATTACTATTATAAAAAGTCTCTTTTTTTTCATATAATCCCCCTGATAATCTTACACATTAATCAATAAGATAACCTTTATTTCTTAATTCATCAATAATTTTTTTCATATTTTCTTTCGTATCTGCCTCTATAGTATGTAGATGAATCCCTCTAGTAAGTGATAACAAAGGTTCAGCATCATACTGCTTTATTTTGCTTATAAAATTCTGGACATCATAAGGTGTTTTTACCATCAACATGGCCTTAATTTCCCCATAGAGAGGATGTTCCACTATTACATCTTTTATCAATCCACCATACTTAACTATAATTTGCAGCTCATTCTCTATATCTTCTCTACTATGGGAAATAGCTATAATTCTTTCTATGCCTTTTTTATTATCACTCGGAATCATATATCCTTCTGGAGTTGCTATTATCTTTGTTCCTTCTGCCCTTAGAATAGCTATATCTTTAACTATTACTTGTCTAGTTACTCTTAACTCCTCAGCTAGTTCTTGACCTTTTTTAGGCTTCTTTATATCATTTAATAATTCTTTAATATATTCTCTTCTCTCCTTAGATGTCATATTATCACCACCTTAATTTTTACTATCACACATTTTTAATATTTCTAATTCTTTATCATATTTTATATCGCTACTATGATGATTTCTAATTAAATCTAATATTTTTTTATTATCTATATAATTTTTTAAAATATCATACCCTTTTTCTCCATGATTATAGTATATATCTATTTTTTTCGATTTAGAAAAATTTTTAATTTTACCTTTTGTAAATTTATCTAATAAGACTATAATTGATTTCTCTATTAAATTTAAACTTTTTTCTATTTTTCCTATATCATGCAACAAAGCCACTTTAACAAAAGTATATTCCTCTATTTCTATATTGTAATCGCTGTATGCTGCTTTGACATCCCTTGCTGTTCTTATTGAGTGTGTTTGATCATAAACTTTTAGTTTATTAAAAAGATTTAATTCATCTTTATCTAAATATTTATTTATAAAATCCTTATCTTCTTTACTAACTTTAGAATTTATTCCCCAATAAAATTGTTTAACTCTGTATAATATCATTATTCACTACCTCTTGCTATTTAGATAACTAATTATATAATACCACATTATTTTATATCTTTACAAAAATAACAAAGTAATACAAAATAAAATATTTATAAAATAAAAAACAGTCTTGATTAATTCAAGACTGTTTTATGGTGGAGATAAAGAGATTCGAACTCTTGACCCCCTGCGTGCAAGGCAGGTGCTCTCCCAGCTGAGCTATACCCCCAAATGGTGGACCTTCAGGGACTCGAACCCCGGACCTACCGGTTATGAGCCGGTTGCTCTAACCAACTGAGCTAAAGATCCATTGGACCTGGCTACGACCTACTCTTCCACACCGTCTCCAGTGCAGTACCATCGGCGCTTTGAAGCTTAACCTTCGTGTTCGGAATGGGTACGGGTGTTACCTTCAAGCCATAATAACCAGATTATTTTTCCTCGTTACAGATAAAAATTATATCAGCTTTCTTTCATTCTGTCAACGAGTTTTTTGAAAAAACTTTTGTTCTTTCAAAATTGCACAGTGAATTAATATTTGATCAAGCCCTCGATCTATTAGTATCAGTCAGCTTAATGCATTGCTGCACTTACACCTCTGACCTATCAACCTGGTAGTCTTCCAGGGATCTTACTAGCTTACG
>JAYFRK010000078.1:0-3958 GCA_034925975.1 Clostridium sp. | reverse complement strand
GGAGTTAGTATGGGTGAGTTCTTAGTTGCTAAAAGTGGATTAGGCTTCTTAATTATATTCGGAGGACAAATCTCTCAATTGGATATGGTAATGATGAGCATAATAATATTATGCATATTAGCTTTCTTGATGTACGCTGGAGTTGCCATTCTTGAAAAACGATTGAAACAAGAAAATAGTAGTAAAAACTAGAACTTCATTAAATAATATGAATAAATTGGATAAAACTAGATAATAATTAAACATGAACATTTTGTTCATGTTTAATTATTATATCTAAAACAACCAAAAGGAGGCTTTGCCATGGGCTACTTTGATGAAGCTAATATTTTATATAATAAAAAGCAATACAAAAAAGCTATTGATATATATCAAAAAGCTATTCAAGTTAAAGAGAATAAAACTGCTTCACTTTATAATACTGCTGTATGTTTTATTAAATTGGGTAATTATAAAAAGGCTATTCCTCTTTTACATTCGGCTATAAGAGAAAAACAAGATAGTAAATATTTTTTTAATCTAGGTTACTGTTATGCTATGATAAAAGACTCAAAGAAAGCACTAATATATTTTAACACGGCATGGGCACTAGATCCTAATGATAGTGACTGTGAACGGGCTATAAATCTAATAATTGCAAATTATAAAAAAACTATTTGATTATAGTGGATATATAGTAAATCTATCTTAGCTATTTGCTGCTTACCCTTCTATTTTTATAGTAACCCATAGGAAGTGTAATACTCTCTAAAAATAGAGCCATAATTGCTGTATTTCCTAATTTACCACCAATTAATAGTCCTATAATAGCTAAAAGAACAAATACAAACATTGAGATATATTTTAAGGATTTACGCCTATCATTACTAATTATAGGCTTATTAGGATGATCCACAGGAGCATAAATCCATACTAATAAAATAGAAATTAATTCAATGGCTAATTTATAGTATAAGGATAAGGTTAGGTTTGCTCCTGAGTAAACTATAACTGCGAAGATCACAAAACTACTAAAAAGGCACCGAAAATAAGTATCTTCGTGATATCCTCCAGCTGCCGCTCTTAAAACAGCAAAAAATATAACTCCAATAATAAAATATGATGTCAATGACAATAAATAAAATACTATAAAATAAATTATAATTTTGGATGATTCACTAAAAAAACACTCAAGTCCAAATTGAATTTTTTTTATTTCTATTTCAGTTAAGTTAGGATTATTTTTTTGTATGGCAATCGCCAACTTTTTAGCTAATTTTCCCATAATACTCCTTCCTTACTTTAAATTCAATCAAAAATTCAGTTTCTTCAGGAGAACTAGAAAATATAATTTGTCCACCATTTTTCTTTACAAGTTGATCCACTATGTACAAGCCAAATCCATGGTCTCTCCTATTATCTGACTTTGTTGAAAATCCCTTTTTAAATATTTTATTACCTATTTCTTTCGGTACCATAGGTCCGTTATTAGCGATAGATAAATAGTATCTTTCATTTTCCATATATCCATATACAGAAACTATCTTTTTTCCATCTTCTTTTTCAGAAAAAACAGCATAAAGTGCATTATCTAAAACATTTCCTATTACTCCGATCAAATCATTGTCATTAATAGCAATTACTTCTAACGGAGTTTCAAAATCAACATCTAAATATATATTGTTTTCAAAAGCAAAGTTACTTTTAACCGCTATTAATCCATCAACATACCCATTTCCAGTGTCATAAAACTTATATGTAGATTCTAAATTATTTGTTGTACTTTTTAAATATGCTTTAATTCTCTCAAGAGTATCCGGTCTATTCATTATACACATAGCATAAACTGTATTTATATGATTTGCAAAGTCATGTTTTTCTCTTCTTATAATGTCTACTATAGCCTCAAGGTTATTTATATATTCCTCTTTAAGGTGATATTTGTTTTTTATTTGAAGAAGTTCTATCTTCTTTTTATAGTCAATCATACCAACTACAATAAAAAGAAAGAAAAAAGCAAATAATAATGCTTGGTATAAATATACATCCGTTTTGTTGGATATCCCTACAGTAATAAAAAGTGCCATTAAAAACATCCCTAAAAACCAATAACCTAGAACATTTTCATCTTCATCATTAGATTTGAACTTTATAATTCTTTTGTTATATTTATATATCATCAGAACTATAAATATTTGAATAAATTTAGCTGTAAATGTGACTTGATACTTTATACTCTCTAATTTTGTACTATCAAATAAATCCTCTCCAGTTATAAGAGAGATTACACTAATGGTTAATAAATCTACTATAGTAAAATAAATTAACCCAACTACAACTGCTATAAAAGATTTTAAAAACTTAGTGGAAGTAAGTATTGAAAGTATCATAGTTGAAAATATCATAATTATTATACTATGGTATCCTTGTGGAATACTTAAAGAAGCCCAAGTAGAAAATACTGCATACATTAATATAAAAAATATAACCTTAGATTTTTCTTCTTTTAAATAATAATTTTTTTCAAAAACTCTCAAATATATTAAAATCATTATAACGGCTTCCATTAATACAGCTATAAATTCTTTTAATAAAGTATAATAATCCATTTATATCCTCCCTATAGGCTTGAAAAACTGCATAATATTACACAATATTATATAATACATGATACATTATATAAATTATATGTCAATATTTCTTTAGTTATGTTGTTTATTGTATAATTTTTATATCCTTAAAAACATTATATACCAATTTAATTAAAAGAATCTATATATTTATTGTATATAGAAGACTAAAGCCATAGATATATAAATTTAACATATCTATGGCTTTAATTCATTAAATGTCACTATTACTATTTTAACAATTCTTCTGGGCATTTAGGTTGTTCTAAAATCATTGATGTAGCAGTAGATATTGCTGTAGCTCCTAATAACAAGCCTAAGCAAGCTATTAGTTTAAGAGTCTTATTTTGTAAACCTTTTACTAATGTCAACAAAATCTCCCCCTTCCCTATTAAATTTTAGATTTTAATAAGCTTTATACTATCTATAATAACACATATCTTTGAACTTTTACATAATTTTTTGAATTTTTGGTAAATTATTTTCCAAAATAAGTTTTATTTCTAGTTAAGTGCAATAAAAAATAGTGTCTAAATATATAATTTCATATATTTAGACACTATTTTTTAATTCTAATACGCCGCCTATTAACCTGCTATTTTTTCATTTCTATGATCTAATTTAAATACAGAACTATCAAAATAGTTTCCACCTTTATAAAATGTGGTATCTACGTTAATCCATTTATCTTCTTCTTCAATATAAACCTGATTCCAAGCGTGACTAACCCAGCTAGAACCATTAAATCCTTCTCCAGTTATTATTCTAACCTTTATTCCATTAGCTTTACACATAGCTGCATAAAGGCATGAATAATCAAAACAAATTCCCTTTTTACTATAAAATGTATTTATAGCTCCTGATTTTACATTAAAATCATTGTTTAGTATTTTATCAACTTTATCATAATCATATTCAATATTTCTACCTACCCAGTTATATATTGTCTTTGCTTTAGCTCTTGTACTACCTCTTTCCTGAACTAAGGCCTTTGCAAAATTATCTATCTCTTCATTTGATTTTAATCCCTCACTTAAGGTAATCCCATTATAATAAACTATGGTTTTTCCTGAATTATCTTCAGAATTTACCGAATCATTTTTTACAACTATTTTAAAAGAATTATTAATTATATTAGGAAGCTCCTTTGCAAACTCTGAATTTGCAATAGGGTTTACAACTTCCTCAGATAGGAAACTATATACTTGTGAACTTTCAAGCTTCTTATTATAATCTTCATTTACCCCTAAAATAGCTAATATATTTAGAATAAAGGTAGCTAATAAAATATAACAAATGGCTTTAGGTAACTGAAATATTAATCCTATAACTCTTTTTGTAAGGGCACT
>JAYFRK010000001.1:0-3250 GCA_034925975.1 Clostridium sp. | reverse complement strand
TTTAATTCTTCAGTGAGCTTACCCTGTTCCTCAATAATTCTAATTACATCTGCTTTCCTATCTTCTAGATTCCTAAGGTATGTTAATCTTTCTGCTATATTTCTTAACATTACATCATCTAATCCGCCAGTTCTTTCTTTTCTATATCTTGCAATAAACGGCACTGTATTGCCATCATCTAACAACTCTATAACACTATCTATTTGTTTTATTGCAACTCCAAATTCTTTAGATAACTTTTCATTAATTTTAGCCATAATATCCTCCATTTCTGATTAGTTCAATATATCCTCTTTAACTTATTCTAGTTTTGTAATCTAAAACCTTTCACTAAAATAAGAATTATTAGTTAACATTTGCCTTCATAATTTTACCCTAACCTAAATAAAAAGTCCAATAATTCATCATATACAACTTTATCCCTTCATAACTATAGTTATATATTAATTTTTAAGGAGTAATTTATGAAAAGATTGATAAGTCAAATTATATTGTCAATATGTTTAATTATATTAAATCTTAGTTTCCAAATTTATTATGCAGTTCATCCTTTTAATAATAAAAATGTACTTAGTACAATAAATTATCTATGCTCCGATTACTTTAAGGGTAGACTTACTGGAACTATAGAAAATAGGGAAATTGAAGAATATATTAAACTTAAATTTATAGAAAATAACTTAAAACCCTTTATGGGAGATTATACCCAGTCTTTTAAAATTAATTACCCCCATAGGATAACTGGAGAACCTCGTCTAAATATAATTGATAATGAAGGGAATACAATAAAACAATTTGATTACGGTAAAGATTATAAAGAAGATATGCTTAATTTTAAAAACAATACAATTAAATTTGATAAACAAAATCCATCAATAATTTCAAAAGATACTTTAATTCAAGTGGAGGAAAATCTAGACTATTTCCTATTTTATGTACCTTCTAAAGACAACTTAAATTTTAGAAGCTCTTTTGTTAACACTGCCCGCTGGAGTATGTGCGTAATGGTGACTAATAATACATTAAATTTAATAAATAAGTATTTAAGTGAAGGTTATTCAGTTGATTGTTTTATCCCTTTTACTATCAAAGAAGCCATGGCTAGAAATGTTATGGGTTACATAGAAGGCAGTAATAGTTCTTTAGCTCCAATCATTATATCCGCCCATTTTGATCATTTGGGGACAGACTTAAATAATACTATCTACAGAGGAGCACTTGATAATGCTTCTGGTACATCCTTTATGCTTGAAATGGTTAAATATATATCTTCCCTAGGGAAACCAGAAAGAAGTATACTTTTCCTAGGATTCAATGCTGAAGAATTTGGCTGTGTTGGATCATCTGAATTCGTTAAAAAGTATAAAGAAAATATAATAAATAGTAAGGTCTATAACTTTGATATGATTGGCAGTGACAAAGGGGTTCCACTTTGTATTGTAGGAGGTAAAAAAGATACTGCTAAAACTGATTTTCTAAGATCAGTGTCAAATACCTGTTCAGATGAGAAAATTCATTTTAATTATCTTTTTGAAGATGCTAGTGATCATAAAGCCTTTAGGGAAAATAATATAGACGCCATAACTTTCTGTGATAATGATAATTCAAAGATCCATACGCCAAATGATATCCCTGAAAATATAAGCCTTACTGCCATTGATAGATGTTTTAATGTAGCATCAAAAGAAATAGTAAAATATGCTTTTAATAATAACCTAATGATTCTATACTATAGAGAAGCAATGCTATCTTCCTTAATAATTTTAGTAGTCACTATATTTATTTCCAGTAGAAAAAAATATAAGTATTAGTTAACTCTATATTGTAACTTTAAAGCAGCTTTAGCCTCTCAATAGAAAGTTTTAAATGAATGTAAAAATCAACATTAATGGGGCTGTGGCATTAAGAAATTTACATACAATATACTGTTTTGCAAGTTTAAAGTTAAAACAATATATTGTAGTATTTATTCTTAGTGCCACAGCCCTATTATATCAATTAAATTCTATATTCACATTTTTAAATCCCATACCTCTTAATATTGCATCTAGCAATATTTTAGCATTGTCATTTGCCTTCTGTAAAAATCCTTCTGATATAATTTTTTTCTCTAACTGAATTTTATTTTTATTCAGCTCATCAAAAATCTGTTGACTATCTACTTGATTAAATATAGTATATCTTTCATCTAAAATAGTTACATTCTTAGTATCTATAACATTATCTAAAATTTTTGCTTCTTTTATTTTTATATCAACTTTATTACTTTTCTTATCCACAGTTATCGACGTATCCTTCAAATCAACTCCAGCTTTTATATACCCAGTATACCTTACCAAAAGTGCTTTTGTAGTAAATGGTACTGAAAAGTCACTTATCTTTTTACTATCTTTAATAAAAAATACATCTGTATAAGTATTTTTACAAGTAGCAAGTTCAGAAATCTTAGCAAGCTCGCTGGCTATTTGCGTGCTGCTAACAGTATTTTCATGTGTAAATTTTAAATTTATCGTTACTGAAAAAACTATTCCTGCAATAACTATAAAGGCTAAAAAGATTACTTTCCCTTTTCTAAAAAAATTGATCATTTTAAAATTATCTCCCCCTTAAATCTAGCAGTCATGTAATATATAGATAAACTTTACCTAAATACAATGTCTTTTAATTGCTCTAAACTATTTATTTCATAAACCGGTTTAATATCGGTATCATTTTGCAACCTTTTAGGATTAAACCAGCATGTATCTATGCCAAAACTAATACCACATTTAATATCCGATTTTAAACTGTCTCCTACAACTAATGCCGTATCCTTATCCATATGTCCAACCTTTTTAAAGGTATATTTAAATATCTCTGGATTAGGTTTTGCTACTCCAATTTCTTCTGATATGACTATAGTATGAAAAAATTTTGCAATTTCAGATTGTCTTATTCGAACATCCTGAACATCAACAAGTCCATTTGTTACTAATGCAAGTTTAAATTTCCCTTGTAATTCTCTTAAAATATCCACAGCCCCATCTAAAACAAAGCAACTTTTGCACAGTTTATCCATATATAGTTCATTTGCTTTTTTAGGATCTAAATCTAAATTAACAGCTTTAAAAAACCTTTTAAATCTCTCTACTTTTAAATCTTCAGCAGATATTAGTCCTTTCTCAAATTCATCCCAAACATCTTCATTAATTTCTCTATAGGCTTCTAAATAATTTTCTCTACTGTAATCTAAATTAAAATATGCCATAGT
>JAYFRK010000151.1:0-3302 GCA_034925975.1 Clostridium sp. | reverse complement strand
CGCTATATCTTCTTTTCCTTCAACTTGTTTTGAACCTTTTTTGATTTCTTCTACTGCACAATCAACAGCTTTTCTAATTCCTTGTCTTATTAACATTGGATTTGCACCAGCAGTTACATTCTTTAATCCTTCTCTTATAATTGCTTGTGCAAGTAATGTAGCAGTTGTTGTTCCATCTCCAGCTACATCATTTGTCTTTGTAGCAACTTCTTTAACAAGTTGAGCTCCCATATTTTCATATGGATCTTCAAGCTCTATTTCTCTAGCTATGCTAACACCATCATTTGTTATAAGTGGTGCACCAAATTTTTTATCTAAAACAACATTTCTTCCTTTAGGTCCTAATGTAATTTTAACTGCATCAGCTAATTTATCTACGCCTTTTTGCATTGAGCGTCTAGCTTCTTCGCCAAATAATATACTCTTAGCCATCTTTTAAAAACCTCCTTATTTTTTCCTGTATTTTAAATCTGCCCATATTTTATTTTTTTACTTTTTAATTTGTTGGTTTAGTCTCTGATCTCTAGTCCCTAATATCTATTGTTTAGAATCTAATCACTACTTTTTTATTATGTATCTTATATAGTGATTAGCGATTAGTTACTAGTGACTGTTACTTATTCTACTATAGCTAATATATCATCTTGTCTTAATATTGTATATTCTTCTCCATCTATCTTAACTTCTGTTCCTGCATATTTAGAGAATAATACTTTGTCTCCAACTTTAAGTTCCATTCTTACTTCTTTTCCATCTACTATTCCGCCAGGTCCTACAGCAATAACTTCTGCTTCCTGTGGTTTTTCTTTAGCACTTCCAGGTAACACTATACCGCTTTTTGTTGTTTCTTCAGCTTCTAATCTTTTAATTACAACTCTGTCCCCAAGTGGTTTTATTCTCATACAAAACCCTCCTTATGTAATTTTTTTATATTTTATTTTAATAGATTTTATAATCTGTTAGCACTCGTTAACCTTGAGTGCTAATACAATTATAATAATAATTTATACTAAATTTAATATCAAATTCCATGTTTTAACTTATATCATGATTTAACCCATTTAATTAAAGTTACAATGAATTATCACTTTAATTCATATTATTTCTTTTATTTACTATGTATTTAATTATTATTAAAAAATCATTAATTATTCTTTTTACCTAAATAAATGATTAACTTGATTATATTCTCACATCTATGTTAATACTTCAATTAGTTAATTAAAAATATTGAACACTATGAGGTGAATATTTTGAAAAAGATATTAAATATAAGCTGTTTTAGTGAAATTCTACTTTCAATTTCAATCCCATTACTTATAATAATCCTGGCTGTAAAACTAACTTTAAATTTTAAAGCCATATATTACTATAGTATAGTAGACTTAGATTTGCCTTCTTCTTCAAACCTAAGTGTTAGTGAAATAAAGAAAAACTACAATTATATAGTAGATTATATACAAAGCCCAAATTATGAATTTAAATTACCTACTCTCCCATATTCCAAAGAAGGTAAAATTCATTTTGAGGAAGTAAGAAATATATTTTATCTATTCAATAAGTTAGCATACATTCTATTTTTCGCCATAATTTTATTATTTATTCTTAACTTTAAAAATCACCGATATACATTTTTAAAATGTTCTTCTATTATACTTATAATTTTTCCTATATTAATTCTTATACCATTCGCCATAAACTTCGATAAGAGCTTTACATTATTTCATAAATTAGCTTTTAATAATGATTATTGGCTTCTAGACCCTAACCTTGATCCAATAATAAATATAATGCCTCAAAAATTTTTCTTTAATTGTTCCATTTCCATAGTTATGATACTAATTTTAAATAGCTACATATTATATAGAATATACAGAAAGTGTGTTTATCTTAAATAAATAGTCCAGAAGTTTTATGTAACTTCTGGACTATTATTATATGGAAACTCCTTGTCGTTCCTCCAAGGAGTAAGCGATTCACTCAAAATTAAAATTTTGGTTCACTGCTTAAGTTTATATCCTTAAATTTTATTAATTTTTCGTTTGAAATTACCTGCTGATTTTTAGCTTCTTTGCTAAACTTATTTAACGGCGCTTTTGTTTTCTTTTGACAGCATACAGTTGCTGCTCCTCCAATACATCCACCTTCACACATCATTCCCTCAAAAAAGTTTCCTGGAAGCTTTCCATTTTTAGCTAGTAACATAAACTTTCTAAGGTTTGAATATCCACTTATTTTTACAGGATTAAATTCTACTTCTATATTCTTGCTCTTAATAAAGTCTTCCACAGCAGCGCTTAGTCCTCCACCCTGAGCAAATCCTCTACCAAAAGATGATGCATCATTAACTTCTACGTCTTCAAATTCTTCTAGTTCAACTTCATATGCTCCAAATATAGCTTCTATCTCTTCAAAAGTTAAAACATAATCTACAGCATCCTTTAAATTTTCTCTTCTAATCTCACTCTTTTTAGCAGTACATGGTCCAATAAATACAACTACAGCATCTTTATCTTCCTTCTTCACTAATCTTCCTGTGGCTACCATTGGTGAAACTGTATTTGATATCTTGTCTACTTGATCCGGGAACTTCTTCTCTATATATGAAACAAATCCAGGACAGCAGGAGTTTGTCATGTAACTATCTCCTCCTTCCATTCTTTCAACAAATTCTACAGCTTCATGAGCAGTTACTGCATCCGCTCCGCAAGCAGCTTCTATCATATCTCTAAATCCAATAGATTTAATTGCAGACTTAATTTGTCCAACTGTTATATTTCCACCAAATTGTCCAGTAATTGAAGGAGCTACAACAGCATATACTTTTTTATTACTTTTTAAAGCATCTATTACTGGAACTATATAACTTCTATCTGATATAGCTCCGAAAGGACATGCTGACATACATGCTCCACAATCAATACAATCTTTTTTGTTTATCATAGCTCTTCTATCTTCTGGATCTATAGCTAGTGCCTGTGTAGGACATACTGTCTTACAAGGTCTCATAACTTCTGAAATAGCATTGTATGGACATGCATTTTTACACAATCCGCATTCTTTACATGCATCTTGATTAATATAAGCTCTTCCATTAATTCTTGTTATTGCATTAGCATTACAAACTTCCATACAGCTGTGTTGTAAGCATCCTCTACATGCTTCTGTAATAGTATATTTATTAATTGGACATCTATCACATGCAGCTTCAATTATATACATTATTTGATCATCATCTTTTGCTTCTATTAACTTTCCAGGTCTGTCTCCATTTGGTATATATCCAGCTGCTAACTTTGCTC
>JAYFRK010000254.1:0-3799 GCA_034925975.1 Clostridium sp. | reverse complement strand
AATACAGGTTCAGATCTTGCAGTTATAAGTCTTTCACCTACACCAAAGCTATCAATTTTTGCTCCTTGGCTTAACACGTCTGTAATTATATGTTCATCTAATGAGTTGGATACTACTATTTTAACATCTGGATATCCAGCTTCGTCTAAGATTTGTCTACATTTCTTAGTTAAATAAGTAATATCACCACTATCTATCCTTATTCCCTTAGGTCTATAGCCTTTAGGTTTTAAAACTTCATCGAAAACTTTTAAAGCATTAGGTAATCCTGATTTTAATACGTTATATGTATCTATTAAAAGTAAACAACTATCAGGATAAGTTTCAGCCCAAGCCTTAAAAGCTTTGTATTCAGTAGGAAATAACTGAACCCAGCTATGTGCCATTGTACCTGAGGCTGGAACTTTAAACATTTGTTCAGCTATAGTACAAGCTGTAGCACTACATCCTCCAATTATTGCTGATCTTGCTCCGTAAATGGCACCATCGTAACCTTGAGCACGACGAGAACCAAATTCCATGACAGGTCTATCTTCCGCAGCTCTACAAATTCTGTTTGCTTTTGTAGCAATTAGTGTTTGATGATTTATTGTTAAAAGAATCATTGTTTCTACAAATTGCGCCTGCATTATTGGCCCTCTTACAGTCACTAAAGGTTCACTAGGAAAAACAGGATTTCCTTCAGGTATTGCCCATACATCACAGGAAAACTTAAAGTTCTTTAGATAATCAATAAATTTATCTGAAAAACAGTTTTTACTTTTTAGATAATCAATATCTTCATCAGTAAATTTTAAATTTGATAAGTATTCCATTAATTGTTCAACACCAGACATTATGCAATATCCGCCGCCGTCTGGAATTCTTCTAAAGAACATATCAAAATAAGCAATTTTTTCTCCAACATTTTGATCTAAATAGCCATTTCCCATAGTTAATTCATAAAAATCTACTAACATGGTAAGGTTTCTTCCGTTTTTAATATTAAATAAATTATTATCCATTGATTTCCCCTCTAACTATTAAATTGTGTCATTTACAGTCGTTTCACATGTGCATAGATAGTTTTATTTTAATCCCTTATTAAAATTATTACAACAATTTTTAGAATTTAACAAGATAAGACTATTATATGTAAATATTAAAATTTGATTATTATAGCTGAAAAAGTCTATAATTCTATATGATATACTTTTTTATTATGATTTAAAGAGCAGGTGTAAATATGAATGAAAATTTAATTAGAAAATTTTATGTGCTAAGAGATAAAATAATTGAAAATAGATATAGAAAATTAAATGACCAACAAAGAAATGCCGTTTTGAGCAATGATAAAAATTTAGCTATTATTGCTTGTCCAGGGGCAGGAAAAACTACAACTCTTATAAATAGAATAGATTACTTGGTTACATTTGGATTAACATATAGATCTGAATATTATCCCAAAGGTATAAATAATGAAGATATACTCTTATTAAAAAAATACTTGAATAATGAGGGAACAGATGAAAATAGACTTAATTATTTATTAAGTGGAAAGTCTGAAAAACCAGAAAATATAGTGGTGATAACTTTTACTAGAGCTGCTGCCTTAAATATGAAAAAGAGATATAAATCATTAAATAAATTAAAAAGTGCTCCGTTTTTTGGCACATTTCATGGATTGTTTTATAAGATTTTAAGTAGAAAATATAAAAAAATAGATATTATAAATACTTCAAATGCTTATAGATTAATTAAAGGTGTACTAACTACTTATTTAGATGAAGTAAATGAAGAAAAGGTAAAAGAAATATTAAATAATATATCCTCCTATAAAACTAGTGAAATGAATATGGAGGATTTTTCACCAGATATAGATAAAGAAATTTTTATAGAATGTTATAGAGTGTATGAGGACTATAAAAATACAAATAATTTGCTGGATTTTGATGATTTGCAAATTAGATGCAAAGAATTATTTTTAAGAAATAAAGAATTATTAGATGGATATAGAAAGCTGTTTAAATATATATTGGTGGATGAATTTCAAGATTGTGATTCTATGCAGGTAGAAATACTAAAGCTTCTAAATGATAAAAACTCAGTATTTTCTGTAGGAGATGAGGATCAATGCATCTATGGATTTAGAGGTTCTAAGCCGGAGTGTATTGTAAATTTTGAAAAACATTTTAAGGATGGTAAAAAGATATTTCTATCTACAAATTATAGATGTCCTAAAAGTGTTGTGGAAATATCAAATAATTTAATAAAAAATAATAAAATAAGAAATGAAAAAGATATGAAGGCATATAATCACAATATAACCAAGATAAATGCTAAAAGTTATTTTAACGAAAGAGAGCAAGCAGAAGAGATAGCTTTAAATATTATAAAGCTTATAGCATCTAAGACCTATAGCTATGAAGATAATGCAATTCTCTATAGAACAAATGTTGAAAGTAGAAGTATAATAGATTCTTTCATTAGGAAAAAGATACCTTTCAAGTTGTTAGATAAGGAGTATAACTTCTTTGAACATTTTATATGTAAGGATATTTTAGCCTATCTTAAGCTCAGTATAGATAGAACTGACAAAGAATGTTTCGCTAGAATAATAAATAAGCCCTTTAGATATATAAGTAAAGTAAATATTGAAAAGGTTAAGAGAAATGCTCATAGAGAAGATTGCTTTGATAAATTAAAAGAGATTGATAATATAGCTATTTTTCAACTTAAAAATATAGATAATTTAAAAAGGGATATACAAAACTTAAATAAGATGTCCTTAGCCGGGGCAATAAATTTTATATTAAAAGATTTAGGTTATTATGACTATTTAAAAGAATACAGTTTAAAATTTAAATTGGATATGTCAGAGTTGGAGGATATTGTAGGTGAATTTGTAATCTCAGCAGAAGGTTATAATACTATAATAACTTTTTTAGCACATGTAGATGAAGTAGAAGAGCAGATTAATAAAAATAAAAGTGAAGACAGTAATAATGGCGTTATATTAAGCACTATACATGGAGTAAAGGGAATGGAATTTAAGAATGTCTTTATTATAAATTGTAATGAAGACACTATACCTCATATAAATAGTGTAGATAAAAACTTAGAAGAAGAGAGAAGATTGTTCTATGTAGGAATTACAAGAACTATAGATAATCTATGGCTAGGTGTATCCAATGAGATACGTGGAAAGTCTAAGACTATTTCTAGATTTATTAAAGAGTGTAAATTAGAAGAAATTATAAAAAGCCAATATAATATAGGAGACTTTATAATACATAACACATTTGGAAAGGGTAGAATAGAATTTGTAGATGATAATAGAATTGAAATAAATTTTGAAAATAGCATGCACAGAACTTTTGACCCTACTGTACTATATAATAATGGATTAATTAAAAAAATTGTGTAATATAAAGATAATAGTATAGAACAAAAAAACTATGTGATATTCTTAAAATCTAGGTTTAATAGATAAGTTGACATATTTATTTTTAATGTGTTAAACTAATTCTAGAAAATAATTGGCCTGTAGTATAATCATTTGGCTAGGTAGGGAGTGGATGACATGATTCCTTTTAAAAGAATGTGGGAAGATGCCTTATCAATGATTTCAAAAGATGAAATAACAAATATATACATAATAGAAAAATACGGAAGCGGATTTGTTGTTGAAGAAGAGGGTGTAACTGAATTTATTAATAAGGATGACTTTATTGAATTTTGGTGCAAAATGCTTTGCTTCAAAGAATTTTCAAAAGAAGAAGCACTACAACAAGGAAAGTTAAAATATGTATATGAAGTG
>JAYFRK010000312.1:0-2821 GCA_034925975.1 Clostridium sp. | reverse complement strand
CGCAACTTTTTAGTGAATAACTAATAGTTAAAAGTGAATAATGATGGATATTTTTCTCCGCCTTGCTACGAAAAATCTTAATGTTATTTAATTTGTTAAATACAGTTGCCCTATGGGAAATTCCTTTAGAAAGCTAGACATTTCTTTTTCTATAATTAAAAACTTTTCGTAATGTTAATGGAGAAAAGTTATCCTTAACTCTTAACTTTTAACTCTTAACTCTTCACTTAATAATTTAAAAGAAAGTTGCGTCGCAACTTTCTAAATTAATAAAGTGTCATGGAAGGAGAAAATACAGTGTTTAAATTACATAAAAAAAATGGAAATGCACGAAGAGGAGAATTCGTTACTCCCCATGGAGTAGTGCAGACTCCTGTATTTATGAATGTTGGGACCTTAGCTGCAATAAAGGGAGCGGTTTCAACAATGGATTTAAAAGAAATAAGATGTCAAGTAGAGTTATCTAATACATATCATTTACATTTAAGACCAGGAGATAAAGTTATAAAAAAATTAGGTGGATTACATAAATTTATGAATTGGGATAGACCAATACTTACAGACTCAGGCGGTTTTCAAGTCTTTTCTCTAGCTCAAATGAGAAAAATCACTGAAGAAGGAGTACATTTTAATTCACATATAGATGGCAGAAAAATATTCATGGGTCCAGAGGAAAGCATGCAAATTCAAAGTAATTTAGCATCTACTATAGCTATGGCCTTTGATGAATGCGTAGAAAACCCATCCCCTAGAGAGTATGTGGAAAAATCTGTAGCAAGAACTACAAGATGGCTTGAAAGATGCGTAAAGGAAATGGAAAAGTTAAATTCTCTATCAGATACTATAAACAAAAATCAGATGTTGTTTGGCATAAACCAAGGTGGAGTGTATGAAGATATAAGAATAGAGCATGCTAAAGAAATTTCTAAGATGAATTTAGATGGTTATGCTATAGGAGGACTTGCAGTTGGTGAAACCCACGAGGAAATGTATAGAATTATTGAAGCTGTAGAACCTTTTTTACCATCAGATAAACCAAGATATTGAATGGGAGTAGGAATACCAAGTAATATATTAGAAGCAGTTTCAAGAGGAGTAGACTTTTTTGACTGTGTTTTACCAGCTAGAAATGGAAGGCATGGACATGTGTTTACTAAATATGGTAAAATTAATTTAATGAAGGCAAAGTTTGAGTTAGATGACAGACCTATAGACGAAGAGTGTGACTGCCCAGCTTGTAGACATTATACTAGAGCCTATATTAGGCATTTGTTCAAAGCTAAAGAGATGTTGGCTATGAGGCTTTGTGTTCTACATAATTTATATTTTTATAATAAGCTTATGGAGGATATAAGAACTTCCATAGACGGAGATTATTTTGAAGATTTTAAAGCTCAAAAACTTGAAGAATGGGGAGGAAGAGCTTAAAATTAAAGAAAGGGGGTGAGGTTATGCCTCAAAGTAACAATATTGTTGCAGTTATACTGCCTTTTGCATTTATGTTGCTTTTATTTTACATAGTTGTTTTAGTTCCAGAAAAAAAGAGAAAGAGTAAGTACAATGCTATGTTAGAAGGACTAAGAATAAAGGATGACGTTATGACTAGAGGTGGTATTGTAGGAAGTATTGTAAAGATACAAGATGATTTTGTAATATTGGAAACTGGCCCAGATAAAGTGAAGTTAAAAATAAAGAAAAATGGAATAGCTTCTATTTTAAGTGAAGTAGTTGAAGAAAAAAAGTAGAATAATTAAAGTAATAAGATACCTTCTATATACATACATATTAGTAGATAGGAGGTGTTTTGTTTGGAAGAAAAAAGTAAAGCTCTTTATATTGGACAAGGAGTAATTAGAAGTTTTTTTCTAACTTTAGGACTACTTATAATTTACGCTATAATAACATACTTTACTAAACCCAATCCAAAGATAGATTCTGTATATTTTGTAGCAATTACCGCCCTAAGTGTTATGTATGGGGCTGTATACGCTGTAAAGCAAATACAGAAAAAAGGATGGTTAGTTGGGTTGATAGTGGCAATTTTATATATGCTGATTATTTACTTAGTATCAGCTGTTAATGGAAGAGGATTTGACATATCAAGTTATGGAGTACTTAGAATAGCTTTAGCCATTTTTGTTGGAACACTTTCTGGCATGCTAGGAATAAATATTTAAAATGGCTTTATTAAAATTAAAATCTATGATATAATCTTACAGGATAATTCTATAGTGGGAATGGAGGAAGTAAAATGAAGCATATCAAAACTGTAAACAAAAGAAATATAAAGGAAAGTTTAAATAAACCAGGATGTAAAGAATGTGCTAACTCATGCCAATCAGCATGTAAAACTTCTTGCACAGTTGCAAATTTAGCTTGTGAAAACTAATAAAACTAAGTAAGCAGTAACCTGAGAGTTACTGCTTTGTGTTTATTTAAGGAGGATGCAAAATTGTCATTAGTTCATAAATTTATTCAAAATGGAGAATATTATATACTAGATGTAAATACAGGAGCAGTTCACATAGTAGATGAATTAGTTTATGATTTATTAGATGAAGATACTTTAAAATCAAAAGAAGAGCTTATTGAACTATTTAAGGACAAGTATTCAATTGAAGAAATCATAGAAGTTTATAATGAAATAATGGAATTAAAAGAAGAAGGATTCCTTTATTCAGAAGATACTTATGAAGAAATTGCTATTAAAGGTCAAGATTCAAAAGATTTTATAAAAGCGCTATGTCTTAACATAACACATGACTGTAATTTAAGGTGTAAGTATTGCTTTGCTGATGAAGGTAAGTACCATGGTGCAAGA
>JAYFRK010000106.1:0-8561 GCA_034925975.1 Clostridium sp. | reverse complement strand
AAAGCACATTAGTAAATGAAATTTTATACAAAGGACTAAATAGGAAAATAAACAGATCTAAAATAATTGCAGGAACACATAAAGAAATATTAGGTTATGAAAATATAGATAAAATAATAAATATTGACCAAAGTCCTATAGGAAGGACGCCGAGATCTAACCCTGCAACTTACACGGGTTTATTTGATATAATAAGAGAGCTTTTTTCTAATACTCCAGAAGCTAGAATGAGAGGATATAAACCTGGAAGATTTAGTTTTAATGTTAAAGGTGGAAGATGTGAGGCTTGTCATGGAGATGGAATAATAAAAATTGAAATGCAATTTTTATCGGATGTATATGTACCATGTGAAGTCTGCAAAGGTAAAAGGTATAATAGAGAAACCTTAGAAGTAAAATATAAAGGGAAAAATATTGATGAAATTTTAGATATGACAGTACAAGAAGCCTTGGAATTTTTCGCAAATGTACCTAGAGCAAAAGCAAAACTTGAAACCCTTATGGATGTAGGACTTGGTTATATAAGGCTTGGACAACCATCTACCCAATTGTCAGGAGGAGAAGCTCAGAGAATTAAATTAGCTTTCGAATTATCAAAACGAAGTACTGGAAAGACATTCTATATTTTAGATGAGCCTACAACTGGGCTTCATACAGATGATGTTAATAGACTTATAACAATTCTTCAACGTCTTGTGGATACAGGAAATACAGTTGTTGTAATAGAACATAATCTAGATGTAATAAAATGTTCAGATTATATAATAGATTTAGGCCCAGAAGGTGGAGATAAGGGTGGAACCATTATAGATATTGGTACACCAGAAAAAATAGCGAAAAATAAAAGTTCTTATACAGGATATTATTTAAAAAACATGTTATAATAAAAAGGAAAAATAAAGACTAGCATAATCTAAAATGCTAGTCTTTAGTATGATAAATTTTTTATTAAGTAGGTGAAAAAATGCCTTTATTAAGATTAATTTTAAGAGTCCTAATTATTGCAGTTATATATATAATTATTTTCTGGGCTTTAAAAATTATGTACAAGGATATAAAAGGTGGAAACAAAAGAAAAAAAGTTGGAAAACGAATAGGATTAGAAGTTATGCAAGTCGGAGGCGGGAATTCTATTTTAAAAATAGGGTCTGTTATTCCAATACATAATAAGCTTACTATAGGAAGAAAAGAAGATAATCAGTTGGTGTTGCACGATCAGTATGTTTCAGGTAAGCACGCTGTTATATTCATTAAAAATAATGAATATATCATAGAAGATTTAAAGAGTACCAATGGAACTATAGTAAATAACGAAAAATTAGATAAAGCCACTTATCTAAATATAGATGATGAGATTGAAATTGGGGAATATATATTTAAGGTAATAGGTTAAGTAAAGTTTAGAAGTATAACTTCTAAACTTTATGCTTTTATCCTATAAGAATTTATAAGTAAAACAGAATGTAAGTGACTTTTTTACTATTTAAAGAATGGAGAAGTAATATATGGATAGTAAGCGTTATGAAAAAAAATTATTAAGGTATACGTATATCTTTTGTCTTATATGTTTTTTTAATTTAAGTACTTTGTATTGGCCTAAGGAAACTATTGATAAAACAGCAATTATTATGGGAGTAATGATATGCGGATTAATTGCATATGCACACTTTATAATTAGAAAGTTTTTCCCAGATGGGGATAAGTATATACAGATTTTTGCCAGTATTTTAACTGTAGTTGGTATAGTTATGCTATACAGGTTAAATAAAGGTGAAGCACTAAAACAGGTAATTTGGTTTACTGTCGGTATAATAGGTTTTATATTGATAGTAGTATTGCTGCCAGACTTAAAAAGATTTTCAAAATATAGATATTTTTATCTAATTTGCACTATAGCTTTAATGGCTTTAGGAACATTATTAGGTCAAGAAAAGCATGGCTCTAAGAATTGGATTACTTTAGGTGGGTATGCTTTTCAGCCTTCAGAATTTGGTAAGATATTACTAGTGGCATATCTTTCAGCAGCTCTGAAAAAATATGAAAATTATAAGGATTTAATTGAACCAGCTATTATAGTAATGGTATCCTTAGGATTTATGGTTCTCCAAAAAGACTTAGGTTCAGCACTAATATTTTTTGGTATTTCAGTAACAATGCTGTATATAGCTACATCAAAAATTAAATATGTGGCAACTTGTTTTGCATTATTTGCTGTTGGGTCAGCAGTAAGCTACAAGTTATTCAGTCATCTTAGAATTAGAGTAGCAATTTGGAAAGATGTTTGGTCCTATGCTACTGCTGAAGGATATCAAGTTGTTCAATCAATGATAGCTATAGCATCAGGAGGTTTATTTGGAACAGGGCTTGGACAAGGACATCCAGAGTTTGTACCAGTCAATTCAACTGACTTTATTTTTTCATCATTATGTGAAGAGATGGGTGGACTTATGGGATTTGCTGTAATAATATTATATTTTCTACTATTTTATAGATGTATGAGAGCAGCTGTTCATGCTGAAGATAAATTTTCTGCCTTATTAGCTGTAGGATACAGCTCAATGATTGCCACTCAAGTGTTAGTTATAGTGGGAGGGGTTATAAATCTAATACCTTTAACAGGAATAACTTTACCACTTATAAGCTATGGAGGAAGTTCAATGATAACTACCTTTTTTGCCTTAGGTATACTCCAAAAAATTTCAGAGGAGGGAACAGGCATTGAATGATATTTCTAAAAACATTAAGAAAGTTCTTGTAGTTTTTCTAGTATGTTTTATAGGAGTAATGTCCTATATTACATATTTTGAAATTTTTAAATCAGACAAAATTGCCGAAAGCCAATATAATAGAAGATTACAAGCAAAAAGAAATGAAGTTCTAAGAGGAACAATTTACGATAGAAACATGAAAGCATTGACACAGAGTAAGAAGGTTAGCAAATTAAATCAAGAAAGAACCTATGTAGCTGGAGAATTATTTGCTCATGTTTTAGGATATGTTAATCCTAGATATGGAATAACAGGTCTTGAAAAACAATATGACTCCATGCTTATGGGAGCAGATACAGCAGATTTATCAAAGTTTTTAAATTCTATTACAGAAAAAGAGGAAAAAGTAGGGTATAATATAAGAACTACACTTGACTATAATATACAACAAAAGGCCTATGAAGTCTTAGGAGATTATAAAGGAGCCGTAGTAGCATTAAACCCTCAAACAGGAGAGATATTAGCTATGGTATCAAAACCTTCTTTTGATCCTAATAAATTAGATGAGAATTGGAAAAGTGTAAATAGTAATAAAGATATCCCACTTTATAATAGAGCTATTCTAGGTCTATATCCTCCAGGGTCTACTTTTAAAATAATAACTACAGTTAGTGCTCTAGACAATATTAAGGGAGTAACAAATAGAACTTTTAATGATGAGGGAGTACTTGTATTTAATTCAAAAGAATCATTGAAGAACTATGATGGTCACAGTTATGGGAATATTGACCTGAGAGAGGCTTTTTATAAATCTAGTAATGTAGTTTTTGGTACACTAGGAATGGAACTTGGAAATGAAGCTCTAAAGAATACTGCTGAAAAATTTTATTTCAATAAAGAGCTTCCTACTGATGATTTTGCAGCTAAAACTAGCAAATTCCCAACACTAGGGAAAAGTGAAAAAGGAAATATGGCACAAACTGCTATAGGTCAAGGACAAGTTTTAGCATCACCAATGGAGATGGCTATGGTATCAGCTGCAATTGCTAATAATGGATTAATGATGAAACCAATATTGGTTAAAGATGTATTAAATCCAAAAGGCGATAGCATAAAAAAGACAAAAATTGAAAGCCTTCAGCAGGTTACTTCAGTAGAAAATGCTAAAATTCTTAAGGAATATATGAAAGCAGGTGTAAATGAGGGTACAGGCGGAAATGCAGCGCTAGAATCTATAGATGTATGTGGTAAGACGGGAACAGCGGATACAGGAAGACCAAATGAAAAACCTCATTCTTGGTTCGTAGGTTTTGCACCAAAAGAAAATCCGCAAATTGCAATAGCAGTTATAGTAGAAAATGGTGGTGTAGGTGGAGGAAAAGCAGCAGAAGTTGCAAGAGAGGTAATAAGACAGTATATAAAATAGGGACAAAAATAGGTACAATAGTAAAAGAACATATGTTTCTTTTTTGATAATAATGTTATAATAAAGTCAAGAGTTTGTAGAATCTTGACTTTTTTTATTATAGTATTAACAAAGGAGAAGACATGAAAGGAAAGACTCATGTAGGAATAGGTACCGCAACATTTATGTCCATGTATAATAAAGTCCCAGGAGGATTTAATTATATAGGGTTAATTGTAGTAATATTGGCGTCTTTAATACCAGATATAGATCATCCCAAAAGTATAATTAATAAGTATATATTACCATTTAGAAATAAAAAAACAAAAACCACAGTATACCTATGTTTGGCTATAATAGTGTTGTATACTGATTATTTATATATGAGAGAACCTGCATTGAAGGTTTTGGGAATCTCTCTAATATTTATAGCTGTTTCATCTCATAGAAATGGTCTTACGCATAGTTTAGTAGGGCTTATAGTATTTACAATGTTATCAGGTTATTTGGGAAAGACTTATAGTATTCCTAATTTACCTTATTATTTTATGATAGGATATGGGATGCATTTAGTATGTGATATGGGTACTAAAAGAGGAATTCCTTTATTTTATCCATTTATAAAGAAAAAGTATAAGTTACCATTAACGTATAATGCAAATTCAAAAGGTGGAAGTGCTTTTGAAAATTTTTTGATAGTTATTGGAATTGCATATATTGTTTATAAACTTCCAGGAATTTAATCTAAAACACTGACAAAGGAAAAGAGGTGTTATACATATGTTTGACTTTGAATATCAATTAAAAATGCTGCCTGAAAAACCAGGAGTTTACCTTATGAAAAATTCTCTTGGAGAGATTATATATGTAGGGAAAGCAAAAGTACTTAAAAATAGAGTAAGACAATATTTTCAGAATTCTAAGAGCCATGGAAGTAAAGTTAAGGCCATGGTGAAGAATATAGCGGAATTTGAATACATTATAACTGATTCGGAAATGGAAGCTCTAATTTTAGAGTGTAATTTAATAAAGAAGCATAGACCAAGGTACAATATTTTGTTAAAAGATGATAAGCATTATCCTTTTATTAAAATTACTGTAAATGAAGATTTCCCAAGGGTTTTCGTAACAAGAATTAGAGCAAGGGATGGTGGAAAATATTTTGGACCATATCCCGATGCATCTGCGGTTTATGAGACTATTGAGCTTATAAAAAAAGTTTTTCCTATAAGAAACTGTAGGTTATCTATCAAGGAAAATGGAGAATATATAAAGCCGTGTCTAAATTATCATATAAATTTATGTACAGCACCTTGTGCGGGATATATAAATAAAGAAAAATATGGCAATACTATAAAACAGATAATTGATCTGCTTACAGGTAAGGAAAGTGAAATAATAGAGAACTTAAAAGAAGAAATGAACAGAGCAGCTGAAAGTCTAGACTTTGAAAAAGCAGCTTCATTTAGAGACAAATTACTGGCAATTGAAAAGATAAGAGAGAGACAAAAGATAATTTCTAGTAACTTTGAAAATGAAGATTTTATAAATGTATATAGTGATGATGAAGATTGGTGTGCTCAAGTTTTCTTCGTTAGAAGTGGAAAAGTAGTAGGAAGAGAACATTTCATTTTAGATAATAGCATTTTTACAGAGAGAGCAGAGATTATTTCGAACTTTATTAAGGATTTTTATGGAGGAACAGCTTTTATACCTAAGACATTATATGTACCGGAGGCCGCTGATACAGAACTTTTAGAAGACTGGCTAACTTCTAAAAGGGGAGCAAAAGTGTCTATAAAGGTTCCACAAAAGGGAGAAAAAAGAAAGATGTTGGACTTAGTAGAGGGTAATGCCAAAAATACTTTAGAGCAGTTTAAATTAAAGATAAAAACAGATAAGGAATTGCATAAAAATGCATTAAAGGAATTAGCTGAATTACTTGAATTAGAAGAAATGCCTGATAGAATAGAGGCATATGATATATCTAACATACAAGGTGTAGATTCTGTAGGGACTATGGTAGTTTTTGAAGCTGGAAAGCCTAAAAATAGTGATTATAGAAGATTTAAAATAAAGACAGTAAAAGGTGCAAATGATTATGATAGTATGAGAGAAATACTCACTAGAAGATTTAAACATGGAATTAGTGAGGTTCAGGAGATACAGGAAAGAAAACTACTATTAAGTGGAGCTAAATTTAGTATATTTCCAGATCTAATTTTAATGGATGGCGGTAAAGGACAAGTAAATGTAGCATTAGAGGTATTACAAAGCTTAAATATCCATATACCAGTTTGTGGTATGGTTAAAGATGACAAACACAAAACTAGAGGTTTAGTGTATAATAATAAAGAGATAGAAATGAAATCTAATGCAAAAGTTATGAATTTAATTACAAGAATTCAAGACGAAGTACACAGATTTGCTATAACGTATCATAGAAGTTTAAGGGATAAGAGAATCCTGCATTCTGTGTTGGAGGAAATACCAAATGTAGGTATTAGAAGGAGAAAAGAACTATTAAAGAAATTTGGAAGTATAGAAAATATAAGAAATGCCTCCTATGAAGAATTAATAAATACAGAATCAATTAATGAAAAGGCGGCTGGAAGTATAATAGATTATTTTCACAAAGAAAAGTAAAAGGGAGTGTTGTTTGTGAAATATGTTCTTGATGTGCATACACATACCCTGGCTAGTGGCCATGCATATAGTACTTTATTAGAAAATGCAAAATATGCATCCGAAATAGGACTTAAGCTCTTAGGAACTACAGAACATGGCCCAAATATGCCAGGTGCACCTCATATTTGGTATTTTGATAATTTTAAGGTATTGCCAAGAGAAATATATGGTGTTACAATGCTTCATGGGTGTGAAGCTAATATTATAGATTATAATGGGAACATAGATATCCCAGAAGATACTGCAAAGAATCTTGATATAATAATAGCTAGTCTTCATGAACCTTGTATAAATCCAGGAACAAGGGAAGAGAACACTGAAGCATTATTAAAAGTTATGGAGAATCCATATATTGATATTATAGGACACTCTGGAAATCCTAAGTTTCCTATATATGAGGAAGAGATAGTTAAAAAAGCTAAGGAAAAAAATATTTTAATCGAAATAAATAATAGTTCTTTTAAAACTTCCCGTAGAGGAAGTGAGCCTATTTGTATAAATATAGCAGAATTATGTATGAAACATGGGACAAAAGTTATAATGGGAACTGACTCTCATATATGTTTTACTATTGGAAACTTTGATAAAGTATCAGCTATATTTGAAAGAATAGTAATGCCAGAAGAACTAATAATGAATAGGGATGCAGATCAATTTTTAAGATACTTGAAGAATAAGGGTAAATTAATAGATATGTGTCTTGATTAAGTACCAATAAATAATTTATACTATTTACATATTTAATAATTATCAAGGAGAGGCAAATGATTCTATATGGTGAATTAAATAATAGACTAAAAAATGTTTTAGATGAGCAAGATGTTATGAATGATGTATCAATGAAAGAGCATACTTCATTTAAAGTAGGTGGACCTGCAGATTTATTTGTTACACCTAGAACTTATGAAGAAGTAAAAGAAATTATTGATATTTGTAGAGAAAATAATGTTTCTTATTTTATATTAGGAAATGGCTCTAATCTCTTAGTAAAAGATGGTGGGATTAGAGGAGTAGTAATAAATATGTCTAAACTAAATGAAGTTAGAGTGGAAGCAGATAGAGTTATTGCTCAAAGTGGGGCATTACTTTCAAGTGCTTCAGTTGCAGCTTTACAAGGAAACCTTAAAGGAATGGAATTTGCTCATGGCATACCTGGAAGTGTAGGGGGAGCCGTTACAATGAATGCAGGTGCATACAATGGAGAGATATCTCAGGTAATTGAAAGTGCACTTGTAATAGATAATGAGGGAAATATCAGAAGAATTTCTAAGGATGAACTAGAACTTAGCTATAGAATGAGTGCTATTTTAAAATATAGCTATGTGGTTCTAGAGGCAACATTCAAATTAGAAAAAGGTGACCATGAAGCAATAAAAAATAGAATGGATGACTTAATGAGAAGAAGAAAAGAAAGGCAACCATTGGAGTATCCTTCAGCAGGAAGCACTTTTAAAAGACCAGAAGGTTTTTTTGCTGCTAAGCTTATTGAAGATACTGGTTTAAAGGGTACAAAAGTTGGCGGTGCAGAAGTATCAATGAAGCATTCAGGGTTTATAATTAATAAGGAGAATGCAACTGCCAAGGAAATCTTAGATTTAATTAAAGTAGTTCAGCAGAGAGTTAAAGAAAAGTTTGATGTTGAGTTAAGCACAGAAGTTAGAATAATTGGAGAAGATGAATATAAAGTCGAAAATAAAGCAAATTAGTAAAATTTAAATAATTTTATAGTAATTGAATCAAAATAAAGACTAATATAGCGT
>JAYFRK010000177.1:0-6715 GCA_034925975.1 Clostridium sp. | reverse complement strand
TGATGACTTTGCAAAAATAATAGATTATATAGGAAGTGAGCTTGGAAGTGGAGCTTTAAATGACATTCACGTTCATATGTCAGGCATTAATTATGGTTTAAAGGGTGAAAAAAATCACTTACCATTTGAAGAAAGCGATTTTAATTATAAGGCATGTATTGAAGCTTTTCGAAAATTTAATGTTAAAGGATGCGTTGTTTGTGAAAGCCCTTTATTAGAAAAAGATGCATTATTACTTAAAAACTATTATGAATCACTATAATAATTTTTTAAATTTTCATATAGTTATTTTTCTTTATCTATAATAAAAAATGGACATTTTACCTTGTCCACTTTTTATTATAGAATTATTATGTACACAAAATACAAGTTTTTACTTTTTAGTATTTAAATCCTCAACATCTAAATTTTCTTGGATCATTATCTTTATATCCTGAAGTTCTCTTAAAATTTTTTCTAATATTTCTAACTCTTTTTTTTCCACTTATTACTCCCCCTATCCCTTTATGTTTGGTTAATTTATGTAGCTTAATTATATTATCAAAATATGTTTTTTAACATAGTGTAGTAGAGGTAATAAAGTAAAAATTATGAATAATTCCACAACAAGTTCCTATTGTGTATAATATAAATCTATTTGCTATTACATAGATAAAACTGTTATAATTATTGTGTTTTTAAAACTATATCTAAATTACGTTTAATTTTATTTAAATAATTATACTTAATATATAGGAGAGATAAATTATGGGTAAAAAAACTTTTAAAGGAAGCGCTATGTTAAACCCTGTTCCTGCTGTACTCATAACTTCTAAAAATGAGGAAGGCCTAGTTAACATATTTACTGTTGGTTGGATAGGAACTGCTTGTACAAAGCCTCCTATGATAACTATCGCTATAAGACCAGAACGCCTTTCTTACGATTATATAAAAGCTACAAAAGAATTTGTAGTTAATCTTCCATCAAAAGAAATGGTAAAGATTGTGGACTTTTGTGGAGTTAGATCTGGGAAAACTTTAGATAAGATAAAGGAACTTAATTTAAATCTATCTGAAAGTGAACTAGTTTCTGTTCCATACTTAGATGATTGCCCTATTTCATTAGAATGTAGAGTGAAAGATATTATTAATTTGGGCTCCCATGATTTATTTTTGGCAGAAGTTCTATCCGTTCATGTAGAAGAAGATTTAATAGATAAAAGCGGAAAAATTCATTTTGAAAAGGCAAATCTTATCTGCTATTCTCACGGAGAATATTTTGGACTCTCTAAAAATTCACTAGGTAGCTTTGGATTTTCTGTGCGCAAAAAGAAGAAAAAAAGAAAGTAAAGTTTTTAAAGTAATAAAAATCAGCTATGTTGTATAGCTGATTTTTATTATTTATTGTTTAGAAACCACACTTCTGAATTTCTATGCTTCTTCAATGCTAGTTACATCATAACCTGCATCTTCTACTTTTGCCTTCATTTTTTCATCATTTAAATTTTCACCTTCAACTAAAGCATATTTAGCATTTAGATTTACATCTACATTTTTAATTCCTTCAACTTCCATAAGAGCATTCTTTACATGCATAACACAGTGGTTGCAAGACATTCCTTCAATGTTTAATCTTTTTTTCATATTTTATTCCTCCTAAAAATATTAGTTTTTTAATTTATATATTTTTTTAAAATATTCTAGCCTTGATATGATGCTAATGTTTAAGTTTTTCAAATATAAATATTCTTAAATTTCTCTTTTAAAACCTCTAAGTCGTAATGCATTTGTTAGCACTGATACTGAACTTAAACTCATAGCACCAGCTGCTATCATAGGATTCAGTCTTGGTCCACCAAAGAGTATAAGTATTCCTGCAGCAACTGGTATTCCTAAAATATTATATCCAAATGCCCAGAAAAGATTTTGTTTTATATTCCTTATAGTGGCTTTACTTAATTGAACTGCAGTTACCACATCTAAAACATCACTCTTCATTAAAATTATATCTGCTGATTCAATTGCTACATCTGTTCCAGATCCTATTGCAATACCAACATCTGCTTGAACAAGGGCTGGTGCATCATTTATTCCATCTCCAACCATGGCAACAATCTGTCCAGTTTCTTGAAGCCTTTTTACATTTTCAGCTTTATCCTCCGGCATAACTTCTGCCAAAACTTTATCTATGCCAGCTTTTTTAGCTATAGCCTCTGCCGTTCTTTGATTGTCACCAGTAATCATAACAGTTTCTATTCCCATTTTATTGAACTTCTCAATAGCCTTTTTGCTATTTTCTTTTAGAACATCAGCAACTGCTATTAACCCACTAATCTTGTTTTCTATAGCTATATACATAGGAGTCTTTCCTTCTTCAGCTAATTTTACAGATTTATCTTCTAATTCTTGTAGTAATATATTTTTCTCCAACATTAATTTTTTATTTCCAATAAGTACTGGTTTATTATCAATGTTTACTTCAATTCCCTTACCAGTTATAGCTTTGAAAGACGCTCCACTTAGAATTTCTATTCCATTTTCTTCTGCATATTTTACAATTGCTTCTCCTAATGGATGCTCTGATCCTTTTTCTGCTGAAACTGCAATTTGTAGAATATAGTTTTTATCAAATCCATTTAATGCGATTATATCTGTAACTTCAGGTTTGCCTTCAGTTATAGTTCCAGTTTTATCAAATACAATAGTATTTATTTTATGTGCAGTTTCCAGAGCTTCTCCACCTTTTATAAGCACTCCATTTTCTGCACCCTTACCTGAGCCAACCATTATAGCTGTAGGTGTAGCAAGTCCTAAAGCACAAGGGCAAGCTATTACAAGAACTGAAATAAAAATTGTAAGAGAAAAAATTGTTCCCCTTCCAGCTATATACCAACTCACTCCTGATATTAAAGCTATGACTATTACAGTAGGTACAAAGTATCCTGCTATTACATCTGCCAGCCTAGCTATGGGAGCTTTTGATCCTTGGGCTCCTTCAACTAATTTTATTATTTGAGAAAGAGCTGTATCTTTACCTATCTTTGTGGCTTTAAATTTTAAAAGTCCATTTTTATTGATAGTAGCCCCATATACTTGATCATCTGGATTCTTATCCACAGGAAGACTCTCTCCAGTAAGCATAGATTCATCAACTGAAGAACTTCCTTCTATAATAATTCCATCTACAGGTATTCTCTCCCCAGGTTTAACTATTATTATATCTCCAACTTCAACTTCATCTATTGGTATTTCAATTTCATTTCCATTTTGTATTACTAATGCATTTTTAGGTGCAAGTCCCATAAGTTTTTTTATGGTTTCTGAAGTTTTTCCTTTTGTCTTAGCTTCTAAATATTTTCCAAGAAGTATTAGCGTAATTATTGTTGCCCCAGACTCAAAATACAAGTCCATTGTATATTCCATATTCCCATTTGATATTTGGTATATTGCAAATATACCATAAAGCACTGCTGCACTAGTTCCTATGGCAATTAAAGAATCCATATTAGGACTTCCTTTAAACAGTGTCTTAAATCCAACTTTATAAAATCTTCTTCCTGCAAATAATGAAGGAAGTACTAAAATAAATTGAGTTAATGCAAAGTTTAGAGGATGCATCATAGGATCAATAATCTCAGGCAAAGGCATACCTGCCATATGCCCCATAGATATAATTAAAAGCGGCACAGTAAAAATAGCTGATAATATAAAGTTTATCCATATGCTTTTGATTTCCTTCTCTTTTCTTTCTTTATCTAAATCAACTGAAACTTCTTCTTCAAGAGCTTTATATCCAGCTTTTTCTATAGCCTCCTTGATTAAGGAAAGTCTAACCTTAGATGGATCATATTCTATATAAAGTCTTTCAGATGCAAAATTCACTTCTGATTTTTCTACTCCATCAAGCTTTTTAGTTGCCCTTTCTACTGCTTTTGCACAAGATGAACATGTCATTTCGCCTATACCAATGTTGATTTTTTTTAATTCTCTATCTTCTTCTGCTGAATACCCTGCTTTTTCAATAGCTTTTATTATATTATCCTCCGATGCAATACCTTCATCATATTCTACATATAACTTTTCTGATGCAAAATTAACACTTGCTTTAGATACTCCTTCTGTCCTAATAGAAGCCCTCTCTACTGCTTTTGCACATGCTGAACATGTCATTCCTTCTATTTTAAAAGCTTTTTTCATTATAAAGCCTCCTTTTTTATTTCATAAGTTTATCTAAAACAGCTATTATCTCGTCAACCTTCTCCTCACCTTCATTATGCAAAAATGCATGTTTTACACAGTGATTTAAATGTTGTTTAAGTATCAAGGAATTTGCTTTTTTAAGCAATGCTTGAGATGCAATTATTTGGTTTGATATATCTATACAATATCTGCCCTCTTCTATCATCCTCAATATTCCATCAATTTGTCCTTTAGCTGTTTTTAAATATTGTTCTGCTTTACGTTTATCTTCGTTCATCACTTCACCCCCTCCCCCCCGGTGGGGGATGTATTTGTTATTATAATATTATATTTTGCACAAAAAATCAATAGTAATTTTAATTTATTTTTCCCCTAAAAATAATAAGACTATGTTCTAATTAAATTTTATACTAATATATAAAATTTAATTAGAACATAGTCTATAATTACTTATTTAGCTAATATGCTATTATTCAGGTTTTAAAACTTGAATACTTGGTTTTTTCAAAACTTTATTTATAACATTTAATATCTTACTTTCATTTATATCTTTACAGTTTGAAAATTCATCAAAAATATCTCTAGTTGAATCAAACATAATCTTTTGTGTAGTTATTTTTTTACAAAGTTCAATTGATTTTTCCACACTTAACTCATTTTTCAGCTCAATTCCTTTTATTATATTTTTAATATTTTCTTCCTTAAAAACATCCTTTGCTGTAACTGCCGAATCTATATTTCTATTAATTAACTCTATTGATTTATTTATATTTTCTGTTGAAGTTCCCATTCTTATTGTAAAAAGCTTTATTCCGCTTTCATTTTTTATTGCACTCCCTATATCGTAGGCTAATCCATTTTTAGTTCTTATATTATCATAGAGTATGCTGCTTGTACCTTCACCAAATTTAAAATTAAATATTTTCAACAATTTTATTTCATCATCACTTAAAAAATGTATTGGAAAACAGTATTGTATTTTTGCACCATTTAAATCTTGTTTTGTCTTATAAAAAATCCCCTCATTATTATCCTCATATAAATTGCACTTTTTAAAGCTGTAGCTCCTTCTCCAACTACCAAAGCAATCCTCTATAACACTTAACACTTTATCAAAACTCATGGATGAAACCACACCTATAACGCAATTAGATGGAGTATAGTTAGTATTATAAAACTTCTCTATATCATTCAATGTTATTTTTTTTATGTTTTCACTGTTCCCAATAATCAATTCCTTTATTCTTCTTTTATTAAAAGAGTTAAATAGCAATTCGTCTTCGCATTCTTGATAGGGATCATCCTTCCACTCTTTGAGTTCTTCTAAAATAATATCTATTTCTTCTTTAAATCCTTGTTTTGGAAAAGTAGGGTTTAATATAATATCAGAATAAACTTCAAATCCACTTCTAAAATCTTCTGATAAGGTTGTCCCATAATATATAGCATAAGGATAATTAGTCATAGCATTGTGAAATCCAAATATTTCGTCACATATCTTATTTATTTCATATTCATTTCTAGTTTTAGTTCCTTTGAACAACATATGTTCAACTGCATGTGCTAGCCCTAATTCATATTTATCTTCAACTAGTGCACCTGCATCAAATCCTATACAAAACGATGAGATATTTCCATCTCTTTTTACATAGCATACCTTTATTCCATTTTCTAATATGTACTCAATCATATAAATTACCTCCATTTAGATTTTACTATATTTTATAAGCTAAAAAAATAGATAAGTTTTTTATTCATATTTTTTCTGTTGTGCTATAATTGTTATATATTTTTAAATTTGGAGGAATTTCTATGAACACTCATCTACAAATAAAGAAAACATTACTCCAATTTATTTCATATGCAGTAATTGGAGGGAGCAACTTCCTTATAAATATTTTTATATTAAATATACTATCTTACTTTACTCATATATACTCAGGTCCAACTATGTTTATTTTTGACAATATAGCTTTTTTAATCTATTCAGTTAATGGATATTCATTAAATAAAAAATTTACATTTAAGACACAAGATAATTCTTATTTAAAATATGCTTCTGTATTATGGGTTTCTGCCATATGTTTAAACTCTACTTTGTTTACTCTGCTTACTATGATAAATATATTTAACCTCTCTGAAGTTCTCTGGCTAAACCTTTCAAAATTTATTGCTTCAATTACAATTGGTATATTAACTTTTATAGTAAATAAACTTTTCGTATTTAAAGATAAAGCCAAGTAAATATTATAATATTTACTTGGCTTTATTATATAGATAGTAGGTTTGTAATAGGTTTTGTTAAAATTTATACAATTAAATTTATCTAAATAAACTTAATTATTTATAGCTTTTAATTTGAGCTATTAACTCAGGTATAACCTTGCTGAAATCTCCAACTAATCCTAAATCAGCAACGTGCATGATTGAAGCATCAGCATCTTTGTTGATAGCGATTATGTAATCACTGTCTTGCATTCCAGCTAAATGTTGGATTGCTCCTGAAATACCTACTGCAATGTATAATTTTGGTCTT
>JAYFRK010000304.1:0-2818 GCA_034925975.1 Clostridium sp. | reverse complement strand
GGGGGAGTATTTATGGCAAAAGTCACTTTTAGAGAAGACAGATGTAAAGGGTGTGGACTTTGTATAGGTGCATGTCCGATGAAAATTATATCTTTTTCAGACAAGCTGAATGTAAGAGGGTATCATCCGGCAGTAGTTACAGAAGACAAAATGAGCAAATGTATTGGATGCGCTTCCTGCGGGAAAATGTGTCCAGATTGTGTTATTACAGTGGAAAAATAGGGGGGGAAATCAATGAGTAAAAAGGTTTTAATGAAAGGAAACGAAGCCATTGGGGAGGCTGCCATTAAGTCAAACTGTCAATGCTTTTTTGGTTATCCGATAACACCTCAAACAGAGGTAGCGGCTTATTTATCTAGAAGAATGCCTAAAATTGGCAGAACATTTTTACAGGCAGAAAGTGAAATAGCAGCTATCAATATGGTATATGGGTGTGCTGGAACTGGTACAAGGTGTATGACATCATCTTCGAGTCCAGGAATTAGCTTAAAAGCAGAAGGAATTTCATATATTGCAGGAGCTGAATTACCCTGTGTGATCATAAATATAGTAAGGGGTGGCCCAGGACTTGGTAGTATACAACCTGCACAATCAGACTATTTTCAAGCAACAAAAGGTGGAGCTCATGGGGATTTTCATATGCCAGTTTACGCGCCAGCCTCTATTCAAGAGATGGTCGATTTGATACAGGAAGCTTTTGATGTAGCAGATATATATAGAACTCCTTGCATGATAATGGGAGATGGTATGTTAGGACAGATGATGGAACCTGTTGAATTTAAAGAAAGAGTACAAAGAGAGCTTCCAAGTAAAGATGATTGGAAAGCTGATGGTCTTAGAGGAAGAAAGAAACATAATGTAATAAATTCATTATACTTACAACCAGAACTTCTTGAAAAACATAATGAACATCTTTCAAAAAAATATAAAGAAATTAAAAATAATGAAGTAAAATATGAGTTATATAAGTGTGACAGAGAAAATGATTTAATATTCGTGGCATATGGAACCACTTCGAGAATATGTAAGAATGTTATAAAGCTTGCAGAAGATGAAGGTATAAAACTTGGCTTGTTAAGACCAATAACATTATGGCCTTTCCCAGATGAAGCCTTTGAAAAGACAATTAATCATACAAGATATGGATACCTAAGTGTAGAAATGAGTTGTGGTCAAATGGTAGAGGATGTAAGATTAGCTGTTGAAGGAAGAAAGAAGGTTTCTTTCTATGGCAGGGCTGGTGGAATGGTACCTCATCCAGAGGATATTTTAACTAAAGTTAAAGAACTTATAGGGGGTGTAAAATAATGAATGTGATATTTAAACGCCCAGAAGCTTTACTAGATGTTCCTACACATTATTGTCCGGGATGTACCCATGGAATTATTCATAGATTAGTAGCAGAGACTATAGATGAACTTGGAATTTTAGATAAAACAATAGGGGTTGCTCCTGTTGGATGTGCAGTTCTTGCTTATGATTATTTTGCTTGCGATATGTTTGAGGCTGCTCATGGAAGAGCTCCCGCTGTTGCTACTGGTATAAAAAGAGCCAAACCAGATTCAACAGTTTTTACTTATCAAGGGGATGGAGATTTAGCAGCTATCGGAACTGCTGAAATTGTACATGCGGCTACAAGAGGAGAAAATATAACAACTATATTTGTAAACAACTGTATATATGGAATGACAGGTGGACAAATGGCGCCTACTACACTTCCAGGTCAAGTAACTGAAACGTCTCCTTATGGAAGAGATGTAAAAACAGCAGGACATCCTATACGAGTAGCTGAGATGTTGGCAACTTTAACTGGTGCTTGCTATGTAGAGAGGGTTTCTGTAGATTCTGTTCCAAACATTATAAAGGCTAAGAAAGCTATAAAGAAGGCATTTGAGAATCAAATCCAAGGAAAAGGATTTTCTCTTATAGAAGTGCTATCTATTTGTCCAACTAACTGGGGACTCTCACCTAAAGAATCTTTGGAATGGCTTTCTAATAACATGATACCTTATTATCCTCTAGGTGTTAAAAAAGACAGCACAAAGGAGGTGGAATAGTATGGTATCTGAAGAGATAATATTTGCAGGTTTTGGTGGTCAAGGAATTTTGTCCATGGCGAAATTTTTAGCCTATGCTGGAATGGATAGTGATATGAATGTATCTTGGCTTCCCTCTTATGGTCCTGAAATGAGAGGAGGTACTTGCAACTGTTCAGTAATTATATCAGAGGACCTGGTAGGTTCTCCAATAATCACAAATCCGTCTACTGTAATAGTTATGAATAGACCTTCTTTAGAGAAATTTGAACCATTACTAAGGAAAGATGGACTATTAATAATGGATAGTGATCTAATAGATGAGCTACCTATTAGAGAAGATATTAATATAGTTAGTATACCAGCTCAAAGTGAAGCGGAGAAAATAGGTAATAAGAAGATAGCTAACATGGTGCTTTTAGGAGCATTAGTAAAGAAAACTAAAATAGTAACAATAGATGCTATATTATCTTCACTTAAAGATCATGGCAAGGAGAGCTTTTTTGAAGTTAATAAAAAAGCTATTGAAATAGGGGCAGATTACATTAAGTAAAAGCAAGGTTTGTGTCTATATCCAAGTTATATGAAATTAATTTAGAAAAAATAAAACCATAACAGGGCAAGATTCTGCCCTGTTATGGTTTTTATAATCATCAATTATAAAATTAAGATTTTTAGACATTTAATAAGGTTTTATCAGAAAGTTTATTTACAACATTATCAATATTATCAGAAGCTTTATTAATAGCTTCACCTTTACCAATAGATGGGTCATCTACTCC
>JAYFRK010000629.1:0-14592 GCA_034925975.1 Clostridium sp. | reverse complement strand
ACATTCTTCTAGATCAAAATAAGTTATTGGCTTTATTAGAAAATCAAAAACTTTTAACTTATATTTAAAAGTAAGCATTGAAAACTGTATATAAGCAGTTAAAAATATTATATAGGCGTAGGGTTCTTTTTGTCTTATGTTGCGAGCAAGTCCAAGTCCATTAATATCTTCATCAAAATTAATATCTAATATATACACATTCATTTCTTTAAAGTGAGTATTTGAATATTCTACTATGTCTTGCGGAGTATTTGTGGTTAGGACTACTTCTCCATCTATATTATTATTTTTAATTATTTTATCTAAGTAGGCTTTAGTTCTCTTTATTATACTTTCTTTATCATCAGCTAAAATAAAATTAATTTTCATTTTTCCTCCAATTTTAAATCATTTTGTTTTAGACTTAATTACAAATATTTCCTGAACAAATGTGTTATGTTGTATAAAAGTATTGTGAAGAACATTCTCATATTTCCCTAGTATTTTATTACTTAATTTTAATCCTAATCCTCTATGCTTTCCTTTCGTTGAATATCCTTGATAAATAGTATTTAAATCAGGTTTTTCCTTAAATGTATTCTCTATAATTAAACTTATTACCTCATTATCTTCCATTATATATACTGAAACTTTTTTATTATCTGCTTTCTCAGCTGCCTCAATAGCATTATCTAAATATATGCCCAATACTTCACATAAGTCAACTTCAGTTATAAAATTGTTTTTTATTTTTATATTATCGTCAATTTGAATTCTAAAGTTGATATTTAGTTCTCTTGCTCTTGTTAATTTTACATTTAAAAGAGCTCTAACTGCTGGATTTTTAACTTTTTCAATAAAAAATATGTTTGAATCTTTTAGTAACTCCACTTGCTCTTCTATTTCTTTAAAATAACTTCTAACTCCTTCAATATCATTGCTTTCAATATATCCACCTAAGCCATATAGTATATTCAAGGAATTATGTCTAAACCTTCTTAAATCAAATATCAATTTTTCATTTTCATTTATATACATTTTTAATTGTTTATTAATTTCATTCAATTGTTTAGCATGCCTTTTAGTACTAGATATGTCTCTTGCTACAGTTAAAATCATATCTTTTCTATTAAATTCTATTGGGAAAAAACCTACTTCCATATATATTATACTACCATTTGGCTTTATAATTTTCTGTTCAAAAAAAGGTATAATCTCCTTATCAATGTAAAGCTTCTTTTCAGCATACTCTTTAAATTTCGGGCACTGTAAATGAATTAGATCTAATAAATTCATCCCAGCAATTTCTTCTGGATCTTCAATCTCTAATAGCTTAACTGCCTCTTTGTTAATGAAATTACATATTCCTTTACAAGTTATAAAAATAGCTTCTGGCAAAAACTGAAATAAATTTTTATAGTTTTCATAGCTTTGCATTAACTTATTTTCAAATTCTTTCTTTTCAGTAATGTTCTGCATATACGCTATAACATGTAATGGTTTACCTTCATTATTTCTAACAAGGACACAATTAACATACATCCATAAATAGCTTCCGTCCTGTTTTTTATACCTTTTCTCCATTTCAATGGCATCTAATTGCCCATTTATTAGCTGGTTGAATTTTATTTTACTCTCCTTCAAATCCTCTGGATGTATAAACTCAAAAACCCTTTTTCCTATAATTTCTTTCTCTGTATATCCTAAAATACTAGCAATATTCTTGGGAATTTTAATGATTACACCCTTTAAATTTGAATAACATATCATAACATTTGCATATTTTTCAGCATTTTCTCTCTCTTCTAACCTTGTATTTAACTTATATATCTCATCTATTAACTCTTGCTTTGTCATATCATAGTATTTCACAATCATTTCTCCTCTAGTAAGAAAGATATTCCTATAGAATAAAAAGGATAATATAAACTTTTAAGCTTATATTATCCTAGCAAATTTAAAATTAATTATTAGTTTTCAACCTTAGGTTGTACTGGTTGACGGAAGTTAAGTATTGCTTTAGTAGGACATTTTTTCTCGCAAAGTCCACAGTTTACACACTTTTCATAATCTATTACTGAAAGGTTATTAACCATAGTTATTGCTTCTTTTGGACATGCTTTTACACAAAGAGTACATCCAATACATCCAACTGAGCAAACACCCTTAACGTCTAAGCCTTTTGCTTTAGAATTACATGTTACAAATACTTTTTGTTTTTGTGGTACTAATTCAATGATGCCTTTTGGACATGCTGTTACACAAGCTCCACAAGCAACACAGTTGTCTTTGTTAACTTTAGCAATTCCATCAACTATATCAATAGCATCAAAGTTACATGCCTTAACACAGCTTCCATATCCTAAACAACCAAATTCGCAAGCTTTTGATCCTGTTCCAGGAACGTTCATTGCTTCTTGGCAATCTTTTAATCCATAATATTCATATTTATCTTTAGCTTTTTCACAAGTACCTTGACATTTAACATAAGCCATTTTAGGTTCTGAAGCATCTACTGTAACTCCTAATACTTCACCTATTTTTGCTGCTACTGGTGCTCCACCTATTGGGCAACAGTTTGGTGCAGCTGCCCCACTAGCTACTGCTTCAGCATAAGCGTCACATCCTGCAAATCCGCATCCACCACAGTTTGCGCCTGGAAGACATTCTCTAATTAGAGGAACCTTCTCGTCAACTGGTACTGCGAATTTTTTAGATGCATAACCTAAAACTAATCCGAATAAAAGTCCTAGCCCGCCTAAGCTAAGTACAGGATATAATATCTCTGTCATAATAGTTCCCTCCTTATACTAGGCCTGAGAAGCCAAGGAATGCTATCGCCATTAATCCTGCTGTGATTAATGATGCTGGTAATCCTTTAATTGCTTCTGGCATTTTATCGTTTGCTTCCATTCTTTCTCTTAAACCTGCAAGAATAAATATTGCAAGCATCCAACCAAGACCTGAAGCAACACCAAATATTAGTGATTCAATTAAATTGAATTTTTCATTCATGTTTATGATAACAGCACCAAGGATAGCACAGTTTGTAGTTATAAGTGGTAAGTATATTCCAAGTGCCTTGTAAAGTTCTGGCATTGTCTTTTTAAGAACCATTTCAACAAATTGTACTAATGCCGCTATAACTAAGATAAAAGCTATTGTATACATGTACTCAATTTTTAATGGTACAAGTATTAATTTGTAAACTACATATGAAATAACTGATGCTAGTCCCATAACGAAAGTAACTGCTGCACCCATTCCCTTTGCAGTTTCTGTTTTCTTAGAAACTCCAAGGAAAGCACATATACCTAGGAATCTAGATAATACCATGTTACTTACTAGCAATGCAGATAAAATTAACGTAAATATCTTCATTATCTACTCACCCTTTCTTCTATTTTTATACTATTTAGCTTTCTTTTTATTGATATTTCTTTGGTTGATCAATGCCATCATAATTCCAAGTGTTATGAAAGCTCCTGGGGCAAGTATAAATATTAACGCAGGGTCAACAGCTTTAGGCATAATTTGGAATCCAAAAACTTTACCAGTTCCTAATAATTCTCTTACTATACCTATAATTGTCAATGATAGCGTAAATCCAAGACCTTGTCCTAGTCCGTCAAAAATAGAAGCTATTGGGCCACTTTTAGAAGCGTATGCTTCTGCACGTCCTAATATAACACAGTTAACAACTATAAGTGGTATAAATATACCTAGTGACTTATTTAATGCTGGTACGAAACCTGCTAGCAAGAATTGAAGTAATGTAACGAAACCTGCAATAACAACTATAAATGCTGGTATACGTACTTTATCTGGTATAATTTTTCTAAGTAAAGATATAACTAAGTTAGCTCCCATAAGAACTACTGTTGATGCAAGTCCCATTCCTATACCATTTTGAGCACTTGAAGTTACAGCTAGTGTAGGACACATGGCCAAAACTTGTACAAATATTACGTTTTCAGTAAATATACCATTTTTTAATCTCTCTATTGCAACATTCATTATTTATTACCTCCTTTCAATTCCTTATTGTAGAAAGCTACTGCATCATTTACGCCTTTAGTAACAGCTCTTGATGTAATAGTTGCTCCAGTTATTGCTTGTATTTGATTATCAGCTGATGGAGCAGTTTTTACAACATCTAGTGGTTTAGCAATTGGTTTTCCTTTGTATTGTCCTGAGAATTCTGGGCTTGGTGCATTAGCTCCAAGACCTGGAGTTTCACTATGAGAAAGTATTTTAATACCGTCAACTTTTCCTTCAGTTGAGATACCAACCATCATTTCAATTAAACCTGCATATCCTTTTGTAGCTACTTTTATAGTATATCCTGCTACTTGGCCACCTTTTTCGCCTTTGTTAACTTCTAAGATAGGTCCTTCTTTAGGAAGTTGAAGTTCTAATTTTTCTCCTGCTTCAGGAACTGTAGCTCCTAACTTCTTAAATCCTTCTGCTGATGGTAAAACCTCTTTCATAGCCTCATTATTTGTTTTTATATTTTGTTGTTTTATTGGTTCTAAGGTAATCTTATGAGCCCAACCTAATATAAGTGCTGCAATAGCAGTTATTATTAATAATCTAATTCCTAAGCTTATTATCTCTTTGTTGCTAGTTTGGTTTTCCATCTACTTCACCTCCCCAGTTCCAAATACTCTTTGTTTTACATATTTATCTATTAGTGGTACGAATAAGTTCATTATAAGAATTGAGTAAGAACATCCTTCTGGATATCCGCCCCACATACGTATGATCATTGCTAAGGCACCAGCTGCAACAGCAAATATTATTTTACCTTTTGTAGTCATTGGAGATGTTGTGTAATCAGTAGCCATAAATATACCACCTAGCATTACACCACCTACCATGATTTCATATAGCCCAGCCATTGCACCTAAATCTCCTCTTCCCATAATTGTACCAAGTACAAGTATAGTTCCTAAATAGAACACTGGTATATGCCAAGTTATAACTCTTCTATATAAAAGATAAGCAAATCCTATAAGTAAAGCTATTGCTGAAGTTTCACCAATACATCCGCCTACTTGTCCCATAAATGCTTGAGCAAGGCTAGGTAATTGTGCACCAGTAGCTTCTGCTCCCTTTAATATAGCAAGAGGTGTTGCACCTGTTGTTCCATCTACAGGATTTGTCCATGTTGTCATAGCAACTGGATAAGATGCAAGTAAAAACGCTCTTCCTGCTAGTGCAGGGTTAACTATATTTTGTCCAATACCACCAAATAGTGCTTTTACAACTATCATAGTAAATATTGAACCTATTACAACCATCCATACTGGAATTGATGGCGGCACGTTAAATGCAAGTAAAAGACCTGTTACAACTGCACTTAAATCTTTTGTTGTATTAGTTCCTTTTGTTAATTTGCACCATACCCACTCTGAAGCGACACATGATATAACTGCTGTAAGAATTACTAAAACTGCTGGTAATTTAAAGAAATATATTCCCGCTACAGTAGCTGGCAATAACGCAATAATTACATCTCTCATAATTGACTGAACGGAGCTGTTGTCACGTATATGAGGAGATGATGACACTGTATACATTGTTTCAGCCATTGTTATTCACTCCTTATTTATTTTTTTCTTTTATTTGCAAGTACTGTTCTCTTTGAAGTTCTTATAGATTGAATTAAGTGACGTTTTGCTGGACATACAAATGTACAAGAACCACACTCTATACAATCTAATCCATGTTCTTCTTCAAAAGCATCGTACTCATTTCTTCTTCCAAGTGAATCAAGTGCTGATGGTGATAAGAACATTGGGCACGCTTCAACACATCTTCCGCATCTAATACAGCTTGATTCTTCTGGTAGTACTGCTTGTTTTGCAGTTAAGCAAAGTATTCCTGATGATCCTTTCATAACTGGTACATCTAAAGTAGAAATAGCCATACCCATCATTGGTCCACCTGAAATTATCTTAACTGGATCTTCTTTGAATCCACCACAAGCATCAACTAGCTCTTTGAAAGACATACCTAATCTTACTCTTAAGTTCTTTGGTTCCTTAACTGCTTCACCAGTTACAGTAACAACTCTTGATATAGTAGGTCTTCCATTTACAACTGCATTATAAACTTCTCTAACTGTGTTAACGTTTTGAACTATACATCCTGCGTCTGCTGGAAGTTTTCCTGAAGGAACTTCTCTCTTCATTACTGAATAGATTAATTGCTTTTCAGCACCTTGAGGATATTTTGTTTTTAAAGGCGCTACTTGTATATTTGGAATATCTTTTGTAGCTTCTTTAAGAACCTGTATAGCATCTTTTTTATTATCTTCTATTCCAATATATCCCTTCGCTTCTGGGAACATTTTAAGAATAATTTTAAGACCCTCAACGATCATGTTTGTTTCTTCAAGCATTAATCTGTGGTCACATGTTAAATAAGGCTCACATTCTGCACCATTTAATATGATTGCATCAATCTTTTTGTCAGGTGGTGGAGCAAGCTTTACGTTTGTTGGGAAACAAGCTCCTCCCATACCAACTACTCCAGCTTCTTTAACAAGTTCAACGATTTCTTCTTTTGTCATTTCTGTGTAGTTTTTTGGCTTTGGCATGTCGATTTCTTCGTACTGTCCATCATTTTCAACTATTACTGCAAGTGACTTTGTTCCACCTGCTGTAAGCACAGGTTTAACATCTTTAACTGCACCTGATACACTGCTGTGAACATTAGCAGAAATAAAACCACTAGCCTGACCTATCTTTTGTCCTACTAGAACTCTGTCACCTTTTTTAACTAAACATTCAGCAGGTGCCCCTATATGTTGAGACATAGGGAATACTAAAAGTTCCTTTGGCGATAAATCTTCAATAGCTTTATTTTCAGTAAGATATTTCCCATGAGGTGGATGTACTCCTCTTTTGAAAGTTAAAAGTTCCATATGAATCCTCCTATCTTTAATCTAAATATGCACGCTCTATGTGTGCCGTGCAAGCATCAATCTATAGGACATAAATATTCGCTATAAATTTTATATTATAAAACTTAGTTATAATATACTTTCTTTAGTAGAACCCTTAGTTAATATTTAGTCATAAGTCCTTTAATAAAGATTTAATGCTAAATAAAACTTAAAAAACTCAAGATTAACCCATTAATACCATAATTAATAATACATATATAATAAATGCTATATATCTATGCATTATGTATACAATTACATAGATATATTTAGCTAAACCCACAAATATATAATACCATAATCTAAAAATAATTGTGTAATTTTAATCAATCTTTACGACAATTTTTTACGTAAACTGTTAGCACATTTGTATTTAAATTACTATACATTATTTGTCAATTATTATATTATATAGTTTATATAGTTTGAAATATTACTTTAAAAAGTTTTAGTAAATATTTACGCTATTATATAATAACACATTTTGTTAACTTTTGATGAATTGGCGAAAAATTAAAATTAGTCTGTCTTTTTGACTATATTTTTTCTTCTTGCATTATATAAATTAATATTTCATGAATGTAAAATTGCAATTTTTTTAGTTCCAAACTAATTATACAAGTTTATCTCTAAAAATCAACATTGCAATTAGGCAGTTATAAAACCACATTTTATAATCACCCTTGATAGGATTAATATATATCTTGCTCTCTTTCTATAGATACTTTTTATATTGTTTATTAATAAACTGTAAAGTTTTTTTATTCTTGAAGCTTTGTATGCCTAGAATTTTTTATTTATTAATTACCATAAATAAATATTATAACTTTATAAAATTTTCTAACTTCTAGAAGTTTATACCTTTACCAGATAAGTATTCATCATAAGTAGTTTGTTTATCAATTATTCCATCTGGTGTTATTTCGATGATTCTATTTGCTATAGTCTGAACAAATTGGTGGTCATGAGATGTAAATAAAATTGTTCCTGGGAAATTTATAAGTCCATTATTTAATGAAGTTATGGATTCTAAGTCTAAGTGGTTTGTAGGTTCATCTAAAATTAAAACATTAGCCCCACTTAACATCATTTTTGATAGCATACATCTTACTCTTTCTCCTCCAGATAGTACACTTACCTTTTTAAGTGCTTCTTCTCCTGAGAAAAGCATTCTTCCAAGGAACCCTCTTAAAAAGCTCTCTGATTTTTCTTCTGAAAATTGACGAAGCCAATCAACTAAGTTTAAATCTACATCATTAAAGAACTTAGAATTATCTTTCGGAAAATAAGATTGAGAAGTAGTAACACCCCACTTATATTCTCCGCTATCAGCTTCTATTTCTCCCATCAGAATCTTAAATAATGCTGTTTTTGCTATCTCATTATCTCCAATAAAAGCTATCTTCTCTCCTTTATTGACAATAAAATCTACATTATTAAGAACCTTTTCTCCATCTATTGTTACAGATAATTCTTTTACACTTAATAAGTCCTTACCTGCTTCTCTATCTGGTTTAAAGGCTACATATGGATATTTTCTTGAAGATGGCTTAATATCTTCTAAGGTTAATTTATCCAGCTGCTTCTTACGTGCAGTTGCTTGTTTAGCCTTAGATGCATTAGAACTAAATCTTGCTATGAAGGTTTGTAATTCTTTTATTTTTTCTTCTTTTTTCTTATTTTGGTTTTTAGCCATTTCAAGTGCTAGTTGACTTGATTCATACCAGAAATCATAGTTACCAACATAAAGCTGAATTTTGCCATAGTCTATATCTGCAATATGAGTACAAACTTTATTTAAGAAATGTCTATCATGGGATACAACTATAACTGTGCTTTCAAAATCTAAAAGGAAATTTTCAAGCCAGCTTATTGATTTCAAATCTAAGTGGTTTGTAGGCTCGTCAAGTAATAGTACATCTGGGTGTCCAAATAGTGCTTGTGCTAACAATACTCTTACTTTTTCCATGGCACTTAGATCTTTCATTAACTTGTCATGTAACTCTTCTCCTATTCCAAGTCCTGTTAAAAGTGTAGCTGCTTCTGTTTCTGCATCCCATCCGTTTAGTTCTGAAAACTCACCTTCTAACTCTGCAGCCTTTATTCCATCTTCCTCTGTAAAGTCTTCTTTAGCATATAGCTCATCTTTTTCTTTTATAATTTCATATAGTCTAGTATGCCCCATTATTACTGTTTCCATTACTTTAAATTCATCAAATTGGAAGTGATCTTGTTTTAATACTGTTAACCTGTCTCCTGTTCCAATTATTACTTCTCCAGTATTAGGTTCAATTTCTCCAGAAAGTATCTTTAAAAATGTAGACTTTCCAGCCCCGTTTGCCCCTATAAGTCCATAACAATTTCCAGGGGTAAACTTTATATTAACGTCCTCAAATAGTTTTCGGTCACCATACCTCAAACTAACTCTGCTTGTGCTAATCATATTAAATCTTCCTCCAAACTTTTTTCTATTTACTCATTTTATTCATTCTTGCCTACTTATATTTTCTTAATCTCCTATAATCAGACATACCCAACATTATAATATATAAGGGGACGGTTCTCAACTTTTTGTGTCAAAAAGTTGAGAACCGTCCCCTTTATTTGCTATCTTTTTACTTCTTTTAAAATTTCCTCTTCTACTTTTTTTATATTAGGAACATAGCCTTTTAAAAGCTTCATTTTTCCTTCAAAAACATATTCTCCTAAGTCTGCTGGTATTAATATACTTTCACCTTTACTTATCTTTAAACTTTCATACTGAGGTTTTTCATCTATATAATTAATTTTCCCTGCTCCTTCTACGCAAGTAAATGTATAAAATCTCTCCTTATCACTCTGTTCCTTAAAAAATGTTTTCACTTCATATAATTCTAGCGAAAATTCCTTACACAAACATAAATAAGTTTTATCGTATCCAAACTTTCTAGCTATTAGACCTTTGCTTTCTTCCCCCCTTAATTTGTTGTCTATCACATCCAAAGCCTTATTTATATGCAATTCACGACCTCTATTATAATCATAAACTCTATAAGTAGTATCACTATTTTGTTGAAGCTCTACAATCATTATTCCTTTTCCAATAGCATGTATAAGTCCACTTTTTACAAAGTAAACCTCACCTTTTTCTACAGAAACTTCATTAATATAATTTTCTAACTCACCATTTTCTATAGCTCTTTTAATTTCCCCTTTACTAACTTCAGGATTTATTCCTAAAATTAATTTTGCTCCTTCATCAGCCTCTAGAACGTACCATGCTTCTGTCTTTCCAAGCTCTCCTTCTTTTTTAGCGTATTTATCATCTGGATGAACTTGTATGGAAAGTGTATCCTCTGCATTTATAAGTTTTATAAGCAGTGGGAATTTTTCCTTTGAAATTTTAGTTCCTAAAATTTTTTCTTCCTCCAGTTTAATCAGATTGTCTAAAGTAACTCCTTTGTATTTTCCATTTGAAACTATACTCATTCCGTTTACATGACAAGCAATATCCCAACTTTCACCTATCCTTCCCTTTGGTAAATTGTTACGGATTTTTTCAAATCTTCTGCCTCCCCATATTATTTCATAATACAAATTGTCAAACTTTATTGGATACATATAGATCCCCCCGAATAAAATTTTAAATTTTTTTTGAAAGATTCAGTGTCAATAATTTTAAGCTTTCTTAAAGATTTGCTTATTTAATAGCTTATTACCCAATTAAATCTGGATATTTTCATAATTTTGAATGTTACTCCCTCTTGACTTTCATAGATGCCTTATTTTCAAGCATTATCAATGAATAGCTCTGAAAACCTTACTAAATCACATATTTTAGGACTTAAGCTTTAAAACATCTTTAAACGTAACGATACACGCTTTGTATATTAAATACATTTATGCTACTATTAAGGCGCAACAAAGGAATTATACTAATTTATTCTAAATTAGATAGAATGATAATCAGAAGACTTACTTATTATACTTAAATATATTTTAAAGGGAGAATTTTTATGAAAAAGTCATTTAGAGAAATAGGGCTATCCATTGCAGGGTGCATATTATTTTCATTATATGTTTCCGTATTTTTAGTTCCAAACCAAATTGGTACAGGAGGATTAACTGGATTATCTCTCGGACTAAACCGTTTATTTAATCTCCCAATAGGTCTCACAACATTGGTTTTAAATATTCCTCTATTTATATTTGGCTACAACCTACTTGGTAAAAATTTTGCATTTAAAAGTGGACTTGTTGTTATAAGCTCATCTTTTTTAATAGATTTTATCAATGCAAATTTTTCATTTAAACCTTTAGGTGATACGTTAACTGCCACTATATTTTCAGGTGCTATTTCTGGACTAGGTATGGCACTCTTGTTTATGTCAGGTGCATCTACTGGTGGACTTGATATTTCCGGTAAAATATTGAAAAATAAGTTTCCTTCTCTACAGCTTCCTAAAATTTTGTTGGCACAGGACATAATCGTATATATATTCGTTGCTGCTACTCTTGGAACACGTTCAGTAATGTATGCACTTATAATGAGTTTTATAAGATCTAAAACTATGGATGCAGTTCAAGAGGGAATTGCTTCTTCTAGACAATGTATTATAATTTGCGAAAATCCTGATGCAATAATTGAAGCTATAAAAAACGAACTTGGAAGAGGCGTAACTCTTCTAAATGCCCAAGGGTGCTATTCTCATACAGATAGGAAATTTATATATGTAGTTATCCAAAAGGTACAACTCAACACCCTTAAGACAATAGTTCGAACAATAGATCCTAAGGCTTTTGTAACCGTATCCTCAGTAAACGATATCCAAGGTAACTTCAAACAAAAGTCATTATCTATATAGGGGACGGTTCTCAATTTTTAATTATAAAAAAAATAGAAGTGAATTAAATACAGGATAATTTACCTTGTTTAACTCACTTCTATTTTTTTATTGTAAAAGTAATAATTATTATTTTTCACCAATATGAAGTTTAAATTATTTTTGAGAACCGTCCCTTATTTTTCTTATTTTTTATTCTAAATTTTATCAAGTAAAAAAGATTTAATAACCGCAAAATATTCTCTAACATAATAATTAGGAATCAATAAAAAGTGTATTTCTGAAGGTACTGTATATATTTCTTCAAATCCTGCTCTTTTAGCTAAAAAAACAGCTCTAAACATATGAAAATTTGTTGTTATAATAGAGACTTTTATATCCATTCTATTATCTAGTTCACTCAACTTTTGTCTTGTATATTTAAAGTTTTCTGCAGTACTTGTAGATCCTTCCTCTTTAATAATCTGTTTTTCGTTTATACCGTTGCTTACTAAAAATCTTTTCATTGCCTCTGCTTCGGTGATTTCCTCCCCTGGCCCTATCCCTCCAGATACTATAACTTTAGTATTAGGGTACTTTTTTAAATACTCTAAACTTTTATACATCCTTTGAGTTAATGTTAATGACATCCTTTGTCCACGTAATCCTGCCCCTAAAATAATTAAGTACTCGCTTTCTCTCATTCTTTTATTGCTGCCATAATAAATTATTGATGACTCAATTCCTATAAATGATATTAACAGTACAGTTGTTAATATTAAGCATATCACTTTTCCTTCTCTCACAAATTTAAACTTCTTACTAATATCTAAATCCCACATCATACCCATCAATAAAAAAATTACTCCAACAAATATCCAAAATCCAGAAAAACTAATTTTCCCTCCAAAAATAGTTAATATTACATAGTATAAGACACTTAATAATCCTAAAGTAATCAAGATTTGCTTCACATTTTTCATCTTCATCCCCCTTTTTATTGTTCAATTATCTAACTTTTTTAAATACTTAACTTAATATCTATTAAACTAACCTTAAGCCTGTCTTGTTTCATTGTTTCTAATTTAAAATTATACAATATCATTTTACCATATTACCATTTTTGGATTTTATTATAAAACACTTTATTAAATCTTCTATAGATTATGAAATTTATAGAAAATACATATATAAAATGAGGGGACGGTTCATTTGAAAATTGCATATTTTAGGTACAGCTTATACAATTCACTATTTATTTAAATGCCTACATATAAATTCTAAAATATTATAGTATATATTATTTAGATACATAAAAATGTATAAAATAAAAAGGCCTTAAAAGACCTAGATTAAGTTTTCATCTTGAAATAGCAGTTTCGTTTTGTTCACTTTAGCATTAAACCACTTTTAGTTCTTTAATATTTTCTCTATTCCTTTGTTCTAATCTTTCAACTGTACTTATATTAATAGTTTCACATCCTAACATTTGTCTTCTACTTCCATATATACCATGAAAATCAGAACCACCGGTTTCAATAAGATCATATTTTTTTGAAAAATATCTACATAATCTTTTATCTTCTTTGGTATGTTCAGGATGTTCAACTTCTATGCCCTGTAATCCAAACTCAACTAGTTTTTCGATAGATTTATAATTGTTAAAAACCCCAGGATGAGCTAACACAGGGACTCCGCCAGATATAATAATAGCTCTAATTATATCTTGTACATTTATATATTTTATTGAAGTAGATAATTGTTGTATTAAATCTCTATATAGTTCATTATAATTGTCTCTATAATATCCTTTATCTATTAGAGTTTGAATTATATGCTTCTTATTAATACATATGCTTCCCTTAGCATGATTTTGTACATCATCTAGATTTATTTTATATCCTTGCTTGGCTAATTTATCTATAATCTTAATAGAATCTTCGTTTCTCATTTTTATTGTCAAATTGCAAAGTGAATTTAACAATTTACTATCCGTTTCAATGTAATATGCTAAAATATGAACCTTCTTATTATTAACATAGTCAAATGCAGACATCTCAATTCCTGGTATAACTTCTATTCCAAAATTCTTACCTATCTTTTGTGCCTCACTAATGCCTAGAATTGTATCATGATCTGTTATTGCTAAATGTGTTATTCCTTGATTTTTTGCCATTTCAATTATGTCCCATATCTCCATAGAACCATCTGATTTTTTACTGTGACAATGCAAATCTATCATTAAATCTCCTCCTAATATATGCACTAAAGGCTTATATAAATATTTTCAATCCTATTGCAGTTAGTTTTTTATATGTTTTTATATTTCAGTATTCACTCCCTTATTTTTTAAATTTTTCATTATTAGCAAGTACAGCATTTATAATAATTCTACCATTGCACATAAATATTTCTCTTTAAGCTCGTGTAATTTATATGTTAAAACTCCCAAATGCTTATCCATTTTTAAGAGTATACAAAGCTTAAATTTATCTAGCAATTTTATAGCTTATATATGATTAAATTTATCCTATTAGGTCAATAATTACATAAAAACTTATTCAAAAGGGGTGCTTAATTTGCCAAGAGCAGCAAGAATTAAAAGAGAAATAGCAATTTATCATATAATGTCACGAAGTATCACTGAGCTAGATTTATTCCGCAATGATAAAGATAAAAATGTGTATCTAAAATATGTAAGAAAGTATAAAAATATTTTTTCATTCAAAGTTTACGCATTTTGTCTTATGAATAATCATGTCCACTTTCTAATAAATTCAAATGGATCTGACATTAGCAAATTTATGCATTGCATCAATCAATGCTATTCTCAATATTTTAATAAGAAATATAATAGAA
>JAYFRK010000233.1:0-4749 GCA_034925975.1 Clostridium sp. | reverse complement strand
AAATTTCACATAGTTTACTTTTTTACAGTGCTATTTTGTATTTAAAAGGTCTACATAAAAATCTTCAGCTTTAACCTTTTCTTTCAGAAGACCTTTCTTATATAACCAATCTATATTTTCTTCCCAAACTTTCTTATCTTGAGTTAAAAACGGTTGTTCTTTTGATTCCATTTTAGGAAGTAATACATTTATACTTTCTTTTTCTACTGCTTCTATAAGTGGAAAATTATCTTTTTGTTGATTATCTAATAGTATTTTTAATGATTTATCTGGATTGTTTTTCATAAAATCAAAGCCTTTTTGGCAAGCTTTCATAAACTTTCTTAGAGTTTCAGGTTTTTCTTTTAAAGTATTATCACTTGTAACAAAAATTGCTTCATAATAATTAGGCACTCCATATTTAGATGGATCAAAATAATTTATCTCATGGCCTTCATGTTTTAAAACAGGGACTTCATGATTTATAAGTCCACCAGTAGTTGCATCAACTTTTTTTGTTATCATTGAAGAAAGCAATTCAAATCCTACATCTACTATTTTTACTGAATTTGGGTCTCCCCCATCTGCTTTTACCATTGTCTTAACATATTCTGTATTAAGTGGGTTTCCAGAAAATCCAACGGTCTTTCCTGATAGATCCTTAGGTGAATTTATATTTTTTTCTTTTAATGAAATAATAACATTTAATGGGGATTGTACTATAGTTCCAATACATTTTACTGGAACTTTTTCGTTTGCCCTAGAAATTATTACATCTGGTTGATAATATATTCCTAAAGTTGCTTTGCCTGCAGCTGGTAAAGCCAATGGATCTGTTGGATTTGAAGGAAATTTAATATGTACATTTAATCCCTCTTCTTTAAAATATCCATTTTCTATGGCTGCATATATAAAACTATGTAATGCATTTGGATACCAATCCAGTACTAAATCTACATCTTCTAACTTGTCTGATTTCTTTACACTAGCCCCTTTGCTGGAACATCCTGTAACTATAAAACTTAGTAACGCTAATAATACTAATAATACTTTTACTTTTTTCACGCTTCATTCCTCCATTTTATTATTTTATTTTCTAAGATATTTATTATACAAACTAAGATTATTGCAGCAACAGATAAAATCAATATTGGAGCGAAAACTGCAGCACCATCCAATTGAGTCATCATTCTTTTGCTAAAATATCCAAGGCCAGATTGTGCTCCCAGCCACTCACTGATGGCAGCCCCTATTACACTTAGTGGAACAGATATTTTTAATGCAGAAAAGAAATATGGCATTGCAGAAGGAAGTTTTAATTTAATGAAAATATCTCTCTTACTTGCTCCATAGGTAATCAGCAATTCCTCCATATCCCTTCTAGTAGATCTAAGACCATCATATACATTTACTGTTATAGGAAAAAAGGTAATTAATATAGTTACTATTACTTTGCTCCAAATACTATACCCAAACCAAAGTACAAAGATTGGAGCTAATGCAGTAATTGGTATGGTTTGAGTCACTACTACAATAGGATATACAGCCTTTTCTATTTTTTCGTTTAAACTCATAATTACAGCTAAAAAAACTCCCAAAGCAATTGAAATGATAAGACCTATAAACGTAATCAATAGTGTAGATGGCAGATGAACTAAGAATAAAGGTTCCCTCAGCTCCCAAGTTTTTTGTAAAATTCTACTGGGTGATGGGAGTATATACATAGCATTTATATACCTTGCAACCAATTCCCAGATTATAAAAAATAAAATTCCTACTATTATTGATGATTTATACTTTCTCATATCTCAATCCTCTGCTTTAATTCATTTATAAGTTCCTCTTTTATGCACAATATTTCTGGTCTGCTCAACATATGCCTATCTCTAGGATAATTAGCTGGAACTATTATTTCTTTTAATGTGGTTATAGGTTTTTCTGAAATAACAAATATTTTATTTGATAAAAACAATGCTTCTTCTACATCATGAGTTATAAATAATATAGTTTTCCTCAGACTAATCCATTGAGTTAATAACCATTCCTGCATAGAAATTTTTGTTATAGCATCCAATGCGCTAAAAGGTTCATCTAAAAGCATAACTTCAGAACCTGTAAGCAAGGTTCTAATAAAAGAAACTCTCTGCCTCATACCACCTGATAAATCTTTAGGATATTTATCTTTATATTTTTCAAGTCCAAAAACTTTCAAAAATTCTTCTGCCTTTTGCTTTGCTTCACTTATACTTTTACCATTAACTTCTAATGGTAAAGAAGCATTTTCAGAAATAGTTCTCCAAGGTATCAATAGATCTCTTTGGGGCATGTACCCTATATACCCATTTAAATTATTGATATTATTATTATTTATAAAAATCTCTCCATTAGAAACCTTCTCAAGACCTAATATTAGTCTAAAGATAGTACTTTTCCCACATCCACTCGGTCCTATTATGCTTATAAAATCATTTTTATCTATATGAAAGCTTAAGTCTTCTATAAGAAACTTTGAATCATTTTTGTATTTGAAATTAACATTACAAAATTTCAACATAAAATTTTACATCTCCTTGTCATAAGACATATCCCAAAACATATATTCATATTTGCTGGTATTTACAAATATCTCTTTCAACTTTTTAAGTTCACTATCTGACATGTTTTCTGACAAACTGTCTACCAGATCTATAACCCATTGAGTGGCTTGCTTATATTCATTAGAAATATAACCTCTTATCCATTCTCCATAAAATTCATGTTCCGTAGAACCTGGTAATTGACTTAACTTCTCTCCAATTTTTAGATAACTCCACATACAAGCTAATAATGAAGTGGTAAGTTCCGCCAAATTTCCAACATGAGAAATTGCAAGCATATAGTGGGTGTAAGAAATATTAGTAAGAGAAGCCTTAGCTGATTTAATTTCTTCTGAAGTAATTCCAAGTCTTTTCATATATGATCTATGTATACTCATTTCTCCATTTAATATTTCATTTACCATTTTAGAGAACCCTTGCATAACCTCTTCACTATCTGCCTTAACTATTCCTAAGGCATATACCTTAGCATAATCTAATAGATAAATATAATCTTGGATCATATAAAATTTAAACTTTTCTACATCTAAAGTACCATCACCTATCCCTTTTATAAATGGATGTTCATAATAAGAATTCCAGATTCCCTCCACGTTTTTATATAAATTTTCCGAAAATTTCATTTCAAATCCTCCTAGTTTTTATCAAGTTCAATTAAGTTTAAAATAAAAAAGCACAGACCTCAAAAGAGATTTGTGCTTAACTTATACTTTTAATATTTTTATTATTAGCAAAGTTTAAAAACCTCTTCCTACGCTGGAATTATCCAGATCAGGTTAAAGGGTCTAAGAATATCGTTCCTAATCTCAGCCGGCAAACACCAGCTCCCCTGGGATTGTTATACTAAATTATATTATTTAATTTAATTTTATTTTTATCCGATGACTACCCGCTCTAATACTCCCATCTCCTTCAAAGTTAGCGTAAATAGCGGCTACGTCCCTGGATAACGATTTCTAAGCTTCAGACTCCATCTGAAGCCAAGAACTCTGTTTATAAAATTATATTACTATAACATATTATCATCGTCAATGTTTAAATATTTCAAAACAAATCTATGTTTTAAAATTAACAATGTTTTAGAGTTATTTATAACCATTTTTAGTATTTTTACTTTCTTTTTTCGATTTTATAATAACTATATTAAGTACTTAAAAACCATATATTAAGAGTTTTTACATAGAACATAGCAGAGTTCTCCTCCATTTCACGACAAACGGTTTAAAAATTTTTATTATTTTTTTAATCAAAATAAAATTTTTCATATAATTTATTCCTTTATTTTTTTATAAATATCTTTATTTTTTTGTAAAGTTTGATATAATTTAAACAAGCGGAATTTTATTTTTAAACATAAGGGGGTACACTTAATTGTGTTGTAATAATCAAGATAATAAAAATTTTACAGAACTGGAACAATTCATTGACCACATTCCTGACAAAAATGGTGCCTTAATCGAAGTGCTTCATAGGGCACAAAATATCTTTGGTTACTTATCTAAAGAAGTACAAAAATTTATAGCTAAGAAATTAGAAATACCCGTTTCCAAAGTTAATGGTGTTGTAACCTTCTATTCTTATTTTACCGAAGAACCAACTGGTAAATATGTTATAAATATATGCATGGGTACCGCTTGCTTTGTAAGAGGTGCTGGTGATATACTTTCTGAATTTGAAAAAAAATTAGGTATTAAGGTTGGAGAAACTACTTCTGATGGTAAATTTACTGTTCAAATTTTAAGATGCGTAGGAGCCTGTGGCTTAGCACCAGTAGTAACTGTAAATGATAAAGTTTACGGTCATTTTACTAAAGAAATGGTAGATAAAGTTTTAGATGAATATTCAGAATAGGAGGAATTATCATTGAACAAAATAAATTCTTATGCACAATTACAAGATTTATATGAAAAATATTCTTTAGACTTAGAGATAAGAGAAGATACAAAAACTGAAAAAGAAGCTCAATCCTGCAATCGCTTTCTAACAATTTGTGGTGGAACAGGATGTAAATCATCTGAAAGTGATAAAATCCTTGAAAATTTAAAAAATGAGATTGAAAAAGCAGGATTATCAGATAGAGTAACTGTGTCTATAACAGGATGCTTTGGATTTTGTGAAAAAGGTCCTATAGTTAAAGTAAGCCCTGATGATACATTTTATGTAAGTGTTAAGC
>JAYFRK010000010.1:0-9618 GCA_034925975.1 Clostridium sp. | reverse complement strand
TGTGGCGCTCCATTTAGTAATGGGTTTAAGTATCTCCACAACTTGACCTGATGTTAAAGGAGATTTGTTCCACAACACTTTCATTACCTCCTACTCATAATTGGAAATTTTAGGTATATTCTTCACTTTTTCCAACTCATCTACAACTGTAGAATAAAAATATATTCTACAGTTGTAGATGAAAAATGTCAACAACATTTTCCAAATTAAACCCCCATAAAATATTTCAAAATGTGTTACTGGTTATAGCATACAATCCGCCTTCAAATTTTACATATTTATGGTTAAAATACATAAAATGCGATAAAAGCTATAGAACATACGAAGATTTTTCAACTATAATAAAAAAATACTGATACTTCATTATCTAAAGTATCAGTATTTCCCACTTTTACAGGTATATAAACTACACCTTAATTATTTTTACACTGTTTAGATTGAGGTTTTCCTGAGCGCTTTTTTTCGCCTCTCCTAAAATAACTAGCTTTGTGAGCTTTATTCCTAGATGCTTTCTTATTAGCTTCATTACTTTTCACCGTACCTAAAGTAGTCATAGGATAAGGATGTTCTTCAATCACTGGTATTGACTTGGATATAAGTTTTTCAATATCTCTAAGAGATTCTTTTTCTTCATCATCACAAAAGGTAAGTGCAACTCCCTCTGCCCCTGCCCTTCCAGTACGTCCGATTCTATGAACATAGGTTTCTGGTGTGTCAGGCAAATCAAAGTTTATTACGTGAGACAATTCATCTACATCAATACCTCTTGCAGCTATGTCTGTGGCCACTAAAACTCTTATTTTCTTTTCCTTAAAGTTATTTAAAGCAAGCTGTCTTGCGTTCTGTGATTTATTTCCATGAATAGCTTGAGTCTCTATCCCAACTTTAACAAGATCTTGAGTTATTTTGTTTGCACCATGCTTTGTTCGTGAAAATACGAGAACAGAATCAATAGATTTATCTTTCAAAAGATGAATAAGTAAAGATTTCTTGTTTCTCTTTTCAACAAAATATACTGATTGCTTTATAGTATCAATAGTAGATGATACTGGAGCTACGGTTACCTTCACAGGGCTTTTGAGAATCGAATCTACTAGCTTTAATATACCTGTAGGCATAGTTGCAGAAAATAACATATTTTGCCTCTCCTTAGGCAGCTGCACTATAATCCTTTTTACATCAGGCCCAAAACCCATATCAAGCATTCGATCTGCCTCATCAAGGACAAAAAACTTTATATGCTGTAGACCTATATATTTTTGCTGAATCAAATCTAAAAGTCTACCTGGTGTTGCAATTAAAATATCCACTCCCGCCTTTAATGCTTCTATTTGGGATTTTTGTGAAACTCCACCTAAAACAACAGTATTCTTTAATCCCATATATTTTCCATAGGACGTAAAACTCTCTCCAATCTGAACAGCTAATTCTCGAGTCGGAGCTAATATCAGTGCTTTAACCGTTTGGGTTCTCTTTGAAGCTCTTTGTTCACTATAAAGAAGCTGCAATATAGGTAAAGCAAAAGCTGCTGTTTTTCCAGTACCAGTTTGAGCACATCCTAGTAAATCCTTTCCTTTAAGTATATGCGGTATAGCTTGCTCTTGTATAGGAGTAGGATTAGTATATCCTTTACTGTTTAGAGCCTTCAAAATAGGGTCAATAAGATTTAAGTTTTTAAATGACATTTTTTCTCCCTTAAACAAATTAAATTTATTATATATTTTTTAAATATAGAAATAACTAGTTTCCTTTAGCATTTCCTTCTCATCTTAACATTATATTGGTAAGCATAAAATAAATCCACATAAACAGAGTTATTGCCTTCCATGTTTGCATGAATTTTTATATATATGATATAATAAAAAATACTGACAAAAACTATATATTAATATAATAAAAGAAAGAGGTGCCTGTCATAAAAGGTAAATACGAAATAAAAGTTAATGAGTATGAAATAAAAGAAGATGTTGCATATTTAAAGGTATGTAAAAAGAATGGTACAACTATTGATACCAAAATAGATGTTGCTGATTTAAAAATGGTATTAGATAAAGGGACTTGGTTTGCAGAATGGAATAAGAATTTCAATAGCTACTTAGTTCAAGTTACAAATTATTCTTCTGTAGATGGTAAAAATCTTAAAGAAAAACAAACCCTACATTCATTTATTCTAGGTACACATACTAAAACTCCTATTAGACATCTTAATGGAGATACTCTAGATAACAGAAGATGTAATATAGAAATATATAATCAAAATACAGTGGTTAATGATTATGAAGATGTGGACTCAGAAACTGTTGCCATCATACTTAGAGATAAATATGGTAGAAAAAAAGAAAGAACCCTAATTGATAAAGAAGACTTTGATAGAGTAATAAACAGCGGTTATTCTTGGGTTTATTACTTAAGCCAAGGAGAACATTATGCTATAGCAAATTCACCTAATGGTAGAGTTTATTTACAAAGCTTCATAATGAATACTCCTCAAAATATGGTTACAAAGCACATAACTCATAATTCTTTAGACAACAGAAAATGTAACTTGAATAATGTATTATTAGTTAAGGAACCAGAAGAGATGGAAGGCTCCGAAACCTTAGAAGACAATAATTAGTTACTTCAATTAAAAAACCCTTAAATAGTTATCCTATTTAAGGGTTAAAATATTCATTAATTAGATAGTAGTTATGTTTTCTGCTTGAGGTCCTTTTGGTCCGTTAACAACGTCATAAGAAACTTTTTGACCTTCTTCAAGAGATTTGTAACCTTCTGAATTTATTTGAGAAAAATGTGCGAAAACATCTTTTCCATCTTCTCCTGTAATAAATCCAAATCCTTTTTCTGAATTAAACCATTTTACTGTACCATTCATATAATGTGTACCTCCGAAATTTTATTTGTCTTAAACTCTTTATAATAATACACCAATAAAATTCCGTTATTAAAATACTATATGTAAGTACTAATTGAAATATATTTATGTTTTATTATTTACCATTAATTTAAGCAATAGATTGATTATACCATACTATGTTATATAAAGCAAGTTATTTTAATATATGGAATGTAATTTTAATTTCCTATCTTTGTATATTTAAGAAATCCATCTTCCATAATTAACTGAATCTTTCCTGTTTCATTTAAGTATTCCACATATGATCTTAACATTCTTTCTATTACGGAATATCTTTGTATGCTTTTCACCCTAATATTAAAACTTTTAATAACAACCTTCATAATTTCTTCCATTGTCATAGTACCCTCTATGGCATCATACACTCTTTCAGCTCTGTTTTTATAGAAATTTACATTGTCAGTTATAAGTTTTGTGATATCATCATAGATACCATTGTGTGCCACTATATATTTGCTGCACTTTAAATCATAGAGCTTTATTTTACTTTTTAGATCTTCTCCAAGTGCAAAGGCATAAGGCATTTTAGCACCTTCCATAACTTCATAGCTTATAAGGGCATCCCCTACATAAGCAACATCATCTGGAGTGATAATGGATATATGTGCAGGACTATGTCCTGGTGTATGAAGAATTTTAAACTTAATACCACACACATATATTTCATCTTGTTCATTAGAAATCATAACGTCTGTTTTGCAAATCATATCTCCAAAATATTCTCTTATTTGAGATACAGTCTGACTAATATAGTAAGCTTTCAAATTTATTGCTGAACTACAAACAAGAGCTTCATAAGTTGGCATAGCAATAATACAGTTATATTTGCTTTTTAAATATGTATTATTTCCTATATGATCTATATGAGCATGACTACATATTATGGCAATCACCTTAAAATTGTTTTTTTCAAGAAGCTCATCTATTCCTTCTCTCTCTCCTTCTGCCCACCCTGAATCCAACATAATAATTTTTCTGTCATTAATTTTATAAAAAGGTATGCATGTCATTCCGGTATCAATACAAAATGTATTTCCCTTTATTTCTTTTATCTCCATATGACTTTCTCCTTAGATTTCATCTAATTTTCATTATTTCAATACAGATATTATAATTCATGTAAAAATATTATACCATTAATATATATACTCTTATCTTAAATCTTATTATAATGCACATCCATCTCCTCTTTCTAATTATTTATTATTACTTATTGTTCTTAATTACAAAAGCTTAAACAAGCATTTGATAATTATATATAATTATCAACATACTTTTTTCTAAAAATAAAAACAGATTGCTCTTAGAATTTTTAAGAGTAGTCTGTTTTTATAAATTACCTATGGCCTAATATTCTTGACATCAGTTTAACTTGAATAACTTATGAAATTATAAAATTTTACAATTTGAACTAGGTGCCTTGGCAAAAGATCAGAGGGACTGAGCTTTCTCAATATTTAAGTGTGAACTATAAGTAATTTCTAAAGTATAAAACTCATTGGTTGGATTATATTATGAAGTAAAGCATTAAGCAATTAACTACGAACACAGCAACTGCAGCAATTAAACTATATGGAATAACCTTATTGAATTTTAAATCAAAATTTGCAAGATACGGTAGTGCAAAGAACGGTATGATAACATTTGTAGTACCATCTCCTAACTGATAAGCACTAATAACTGCTGGAAGATTTGCCCCTGTTTCAATACTAGCAGGTATAATGTATGGAGCCTCAATTACAAACTTAGATCCTCCAGATGGTACTGCTATGTTCAATATAGCAGAATATATATAGGCGATTATTGGAAATGTTTTTCCATTTGAAATTGAAATAAAAAAGTGTGCAATAACAACCCCTAAACCTGTAGAACTAATAATACCAAAGATACCAGCATAGAATGGAAATTGAATTACAAAACCCCACGTGCCCATTAGTCCTTCCCTAATATTTTTACAAAACAGTTCAGGATTTCCGCAAAGTATCATGCCCAAAGAAAGCATCAAGAAATTATAGTTATTAAGAGTTAGACCATCTAAACCAACCTTTGCAAGATTAAATGCACTCCAAATTAGACCAATACCTCCGAAAACATACATAATCATTCTACTATTATTCATTTTTAACGCTGGAGTACTTCTATCAAATTTGAAATCATCATCGTTATTTAAAACTTCGTTCATGAATTTATCACTTATTTCTTCAATTTTATCATCTTTTTTAGGCGCCATTATTAAACATATACTAGTACATACAACTACCCCCAGAATAAGGGTAACAATAAAAGCAGGATTAGCAACACTTTGTGACAAAGATATTGTATTTGGAGTCAAATTTTTATATTGATCTGCCACTAAATTTTTTAAATATCCAGGAGTTGCTGCATATAAAGCAGCTGCACCTGATATTCCTGCGGAGCCAGGCATAAAGGAAAGGAAGATTGCAGTAACTAAGGTAGCTTTATGCACCTTAATTCCACGCTTTTTTGCAGAAGCCAACAGTTCGCGTCCTAGCATGATACCTCCCATCATGCCAATGCCCCAGTGGATATATCCCAAAACTGCAGCCCCCACAGCCCCTACAATTACTACTTGGACTGCATTCTTAGGTATGGATGCAATCTTAGATAGAACTCTTTTCGCTGGAGGAGAAGCTGCGACAGCGTTTCCTGTAACTAGAAGGAGTGTCATTTGCATTGTAAACGCAAGTAATCCCCAAAATCCCCCGACCCAAGAATCCACAATATTAACAGTCCCTGGTTTCATACTCCAAAATGGAGTTTTGCACAGGGTCATCGCTAATACAGAACAAAGAATAGTCAATGCTAGACATATGAAAAAAGATTCTGGAACCCATTTTGTAAACCAATTAATGTATGCGTCCATTTTTGTTGTTTTTACATTTTTTGAATTTTCAATTTTAATGTTCACAATATCCCCATCCTTTTTAATTTAGTAGTACTCTGCTTACTTTATTCTATTAAATCTTCAAGATAGACATAGGTATACTTAATCTTTAAACTTACATTAAATATCTTAACTTATCCTAAATTCCAAATTGCCCAGGATGAACCCTTACATAAAAGATATTTTCCTGGGCAACACTAGATTATAAGTAACAAATATAGCCAAGTTGTTAAATATAGCAACTTATATCATTGTATTTCTTCAAATACTTATGGAACTTTATAGTTTAATCTAATTTCTCTAACCTAAATATCTTTTATTATTCCAAAGAGTATCTTGCTTTTCCATATTTATCTTCACCGAGATATTTTACTTCTTGCCCAATTTTAATTTTCATCCCCTGAACATAGCCTTCTAATAAAGAAGCAAATTTAGAACCATCCTCTAATTCTATTATGGCACTTACATATGGAAGTCTATCTAGAAAAGCATCAGTGGTTGAATATAGAATACTATAAGTATAAATAGTTGGGTTTCTCATATTTTACCTCCCTTTAAAAATGTGAACAAGACATGTACCAGCAGTTCCACCTAGATTATGAGACAGTCCAACGTCTGCTTTATTTACTTGTCTCAGTCCTGCATTACCTCGTAATTGAGTTACAACTTCATAGATTTGACTTATACCCGTAGCACCTATTGGATGCCCTTTTGCCTTTAAACCACCACTCGGATTAATAGGCCTTTTTCCATCAATAGAAGTTATACCTTCAGCCACAGCATCTGCTCCATGTCCTCGCTCTGCAAATCCTAAGTCCTCTATATTAATAATTTGAGTAATAGTAAAACAATCATGAACTTCAGCAAAATCAATATCACTAGGTGTAAGTCTTGCCTGATCATAGGCTTGCTTAGCAGCACTTATAGTTGCATCAAAACTCGTTATAGACTTCTTGGTAAAAAGAGTAATAGTATCGCCAGCATGCCCTGACCCAACTACTTCCACAATCCTATGCTTGCTAATCTTTTTCGCAATATCAGTAGTTGCTAAAACCACAAATGCAGCTCCATCTGTAACTAAAGAGCAGTCGAAAATTGAAAGTGGATCAGCAATAAAAGGTGCAGATAAAACCTTTTCCAAGGTGATCTCTTTTGGCATTTGAGCATCTGGATTAAGGCTAGCATTATGGTGAGCATTCACTGCACAAAGACCCATTTCTCGCTTCACGTCTCGATATTCGTAAAAATATCGATTTGCCATCATAGCAAAGTTAGCAGGGAACGTAAGTCCTTCCATAGCTTCTAGATCATAATCCATGGCAGATGCAATAGCTTCTGTAACAAGTTCTGTGGGTTGATGCGTCATCTTCTCTACGCCACCAACCAAGACTACATCGTATATTCCGCTCATTACCGCAATTAAACCCATGCGGAAAGCTAAACTTCCAGATGCACAGGCTCCTTCTGTACGGATGGTAGGAATGTTACCCAATCCTAATACCTCAGAAACTAAAGAACCCATATGCCCTTGACCACAAAGAACTTGGCTATTAAAATTTCCTATATAGAGTGCTTGAATATCTTTTTTATCTAAACCAGAATCAGCAATAGCTTGCCCCCCAGCTTTCAATATCATTTCACGCAGTGATAGATTTGGATATCTACCCATTTTAGTTTCACCAATTCCAATAACAGAAACTGAACGCATAACTTCTTCCTCGCTTTCTCTAAATAATCATTTCGCAGATATTTGGGCTAATAATCAATGGAGCATCAGTTCTTTTTATCACTTCCTCTATTGTTACCCCTGGAGCAACTTCCTTCAACATTAATCCTTCATTAGTCACATCAATATAAGCAAGTTCAGTTACAATTGTATTTACTACTTTATATCCTGTAAGTGGAAAATTACACTTTTTTAAAATTTTAGGTTTACCATCTCTTGAATTGTGTTCAGTAGCTACTATTACCCTTTTTGCCCCTACAACCAAATCCATTGCTCCACCCATCCCTGCAAACTTACCGCCGGGAACCATCCAATTTGCAATGTTACCTTCGGCATCTACTTGCATTGTACCCAATACAGTGGCTGTCAAATGACCACCTCTGATAATTCCAAATGAAGTGCAGCTATCTACAATACATCCTCCTGGTATGATGCTAACTGGGTTCTCACTAGCATCTGTTCTAAATGGATCTAGTGGGGCATTAGGGTTATTAGGCCCAGCCCCTATGATACCGTTTTCAGAGTGTATATAAACCTTCATGTCTTTAGGTAGAAATTTAGCAACAAGACCTGGTACACCTGCTCCTAGATTCACTAAATCTCCGTCTACAAACTCTTTTGCGATTCTTTTTGCAATTAATTCCTTACTATTCATTATTCATCACTCCTTTCCTAGGAATTATAATATCCACTACAACACCAGTTACATCAACATCTTCGGGATCAATATTACCCGCTGGTTCAATTGGATTTAGTACTTCAACTATTACTAAGTCAGCAGCAAAACACATAGCTGGTGCAAATCCTCTCTGAGTTAAGTGAAAAACTAAGTTTCCTGCTGTATCTGCACGTTCTGCTTCAATTATAGTAACATTACCTCTTATAGGTTCTTGATACAACCAATCTTTTCCACTAAAAGTAACCCTTTCTCCCCATTTCTCTTCTATAATCGTATTTAATCCTGTGGGAGTCAGAACCCCACCTAACCCATAACCACCTGCTCTTATTCGTTCAACAAATGTTCCTTGAGGACATAACTCCAATTCCATCTTTCCTTCTTCAGCCAATTGTGGCGCAATTGGTAAGCGTCCACACCATGTACATATAAATTTTTTAACTCTACCAGCAGCAATCAATCTTCCTATACCTTTTTCTGCAGTGTTACCATCATTATTTGCAATTGTAAGATCTTTCTGACCTTGTCGCAAAAGTTCTTCAACAATTCCAACTGGTGTGCCGTTTCCATAAAAGCCACTAGCTAGAATTACATCTCCATCTCTAATAAGTTTTACTGCACTTTCCAAGTCCATAATTTTTGCCACTTTATCATCCCCCTCAAAATTTAAATATTTTGCATTATATATACTTTTGTGTTTGCAATGAAGTCTGGATAAATTTTAGTTAAGCAAATCTCTAGATAGTCTCGATTAATCTAATTTTTAAACGACCGCATTCACCGACCTAGTTCACTGACCGTGGTTGCTTAAATTAAGCATATATTATTTTCAAATATTTGTCAATATTATTTTAAATTATTTGATTTTTTTGTACTATATGTTAATTGCAGAGCAAACTTAGCTAACTTATCTTATAATTTTTGAATTTATTGATTTTTTATATAAAAACTGTTATATTTATAACTTAATAGGAATCTGTATTTTATAGTAGTTATTTTTCATTCTAGATCTTAATATATATATTTACTTTAAGAAAAAAATTAATTATTTTGTAAGAATTTGATGCTAAAATTTATTATTATATTAATCAGCTTCTGATATTTGCAATAAAAATTAGTCATTTTATATCAATTGATAGAAAAGGAGATTTTTCATGCCGGATAAACATAAGAAACTTACTCAGAGAAGTATTAGTGCACTTGAAACAAAAAATGCAATTTTCAATGCTGCCCTTATGCTTTTTTCAAAGTATGGGTATGATAAGGTAACAATTGAAAATATCACAAAACATGCTAATGTTTCTAAAGGCAATTTTTATACACATTTTGATTCTAAAGATAGTGTATTAGTTGAACAATTTAACCGAATCGATTCTTATTATATAAATGTTTTT
>JAYFRK010000584.1:0-3425 GCA_034925975.1 Clostridium sp. | reverse complement strand
ATCTACATGGCTAAAAAGGATAGGTGTTAAAAGCAACTTCATCAACGGCCTTAGAGTAACTGATAAAGACACTATAGAAATAGTTGAAATGGTTCTTTCAGGAAAAATAAATAAAAGTATTGCAGCCTCCCTTACTAACGAAGGTTTAAAGGCAGTTGGAATTAGCGGAAGTGATAGTAATCTTATAATTGCAAAAAAGAAATACCTAAACATTGATAATAAAAAAGTAGATATTGGCTTTGTTGGCCAAGTTGATTTTATAAATGTGGATTTACTTTTAAATTTACTAAATAAAGATTATGTTCCTGTTATATCACCTGTTGGTTGCGATAAAGATGGCAACAAGTATAACATAAATGCCGATTATGCCGCCTCCTTTATTAGCTCAGCTTTAAAAGCAGAAAAACTTATAATTCTTACTGATGTAGAAGGAGTATATAGAGATGTCAATGATCCTTCTTCTATAATAAACTCTATTACAGTTAGTAAAGTTAAAGATTATATAAAATCTGGAATTATAAATGGGGGAATGATTCCCAAAATGGAATGCTGTATTGAAGCCTTAGAAAATGGTAGTAAAAGCGTTCACTTAATTGATGGAAGAAAAGAGCATTGCTTAATTAATGATATTTTTTCTAATTGTGGAACTACAATTAGTTTGAAAGGTGAGATTGAAAAATGTCAAAAAGCTATATAATGAATACCTATGGAAGATTTGATGTAAGTTTTGAAAGTGGAATTGGAACAAAGCTATATGATACAGATGGAAATGAATATTTAGATTTTGTTTCAGGTATTGCTACTAATTGTCTTGGTCACTCAAATCCTGCTATAGTTAAGGCTATAACTGAGCAGAGTTCTAAATTAATGCATATTTCAAATTATTATTGGAATCCTATGTCTTTAAAGCTGGCAGAAAAGTTATGTGAAAATAGTGATCACACACAGGTTTTTTTCTGCAATAGTGGTACTGAGGCTATTGAAGCCGCCCTTAAACTAGCAAGAAAATACGGAAGAATGAATGGTTCTGCATATAAAAATAAAATAATTTACATGAACAATTCTTTTCACGGAAGAACTATGGGAGCTCTATCAGTTACAGGTCAGAATAAATATCAAGAAATGTTTAAACCATTAATCGGTAATGTTGAAGCTGTAGACTTTAATAATATAGAATCTATAAAAAATGCTTTTGATGAAAATGTATGCGGTGTAATCTGAGAACCTATACAGGGTGAAGGTGGAATTATACCTGCAGATAGCGAATTTTTAAAAGAAGTTAGAAATCTTTGTGATGAATTTAATGCCCTTCTAATATTTGATGAGGTGCAATGTGGCATAGGTAGAACCGGAAGTCTTTTTGCATATAAAAAATTTGATATAGTTCCGGATATAATATGCATGGCTAAAGCCTTAGGTGGAGGATTCCCTATAGGAGCTATTATGGCAAATAATAAGTGCAGCTCTGCTTTTGTTCCTGGCGACCACGGTACTACTTTTGGTGGAAATCCACTGGCCTGTGCTGTATCATATGCTGTGCTTACTGAACTTGTAGATGTTGGAATAGTATCATCTGTAGATAATAAAAGTAAGTACCTTTTTGAAAAATTAAATATATTAAAAAATAATTATTCAATAATAGATGATATAAGGGGAATGGGGCTTTTGATTGGTATAACAGTAACCATTGACCCTAAAGACTTAGTAACTGAATGCTTTAGAGAAGGCCTTCTAGTTGTTAGTGCCGGAAAAAATGTAATAAGATTACTCCCTCCACTAAACGTTTCTTTAGAAGAAATTGATTCAGCTCTAAGTATTTTTGAAAAAGTTTTATCTAAATTATGCTAGCTTCTTTTTAATTTGATATTCCCCTGTAAGAGGCCTCCAACTTTGGAGGCCTCTTCTCTTAATTTTTTATTAATTATTTATAAATTTATCTTAAAATTTATAAAATCTTCATACTTTAATGATATAATACTTCTTGTATGTAAATTGTTTACAATACTTTTTTATGCAATTATATCTTTTGTACTTTAGCGTACTAAGGAGTACATTTAAAGATAAAATTCAACTTTTTTCTAAATATTTAACAGTTTTAGTCGAAAGATTATGTTTGTATATTTTTATATAAACTATATAATATATATTGGTGCTAAAATATATATTTAGACAATCTTTAGTGATTATTATTACATACTGTTAATTTAGTATATTTTTGCATGAGCATTTATAAATTTTGAATAGATTATGTTATTCTATCTGTATAAATGTTTAATTTCAAGCAAAAATAAATGAAGGTGGTATATATGTTTAAGAAGGAATCCTTAAATGGAAAATTTCCCAAAAAACTTTTTATATTATTTGAAATTCTCTTTACGGCAATAACAGCTCCTTTTATGCTTTATTATGGCCCTTTTGAGAATGTTAAAGCTACTGTAGTTGGTTCTGCTATGACAACCTCAACTCACCAATGGATAGCTACAACATTTTTGTCTAGAAAGAGTATAGATGAAATATTAAGTAGAAATAAAATTAATAATATAGTGCAATCTGATATAAATCAATTAAGAAAAGAAATTAAAACTGGTGCACAAGATAATAATGAAATCGAAAAATACGTTATCGATGGAGATAAATTCAAAGGACATCTTTTAGTAATTAAAAATCCTAAAAAAATACGAGTTGGGTATAGTGAAAAACTAGATGGAAGTGGCGAAACTACTAGTACTATTGCTAAAAGATATAATGCTAGTGCAGCCATAAACGCCGGTGGATTTATTGCTAATGCTGGCAAATCAGGAACCAGCAAAGATCTAGGTACTCCAGGTGGAATAATTATATCTAACGGTAAAGTAATACATAATAGTTTAAAAAATGGTGAAAAAATATGTATTGCTGGTATAACTAAAGATGGTGTTTTACTTATAGGTAATTATAGCCTAGGAGAAATGGAAAATTTACAAGTTAGTGAAGCTGTTTCCTTTGGACCTTGTCTAATAGTAAATGGAGAAAAGACAATAACTTCTGGTGACGGTGGTTGGGGAACTGCTCCTAGAACTGCCATAGGTCAAAGAAAAGACGGAAGTATTTTATTCCTAGTTGTAGATGGTAAATATATAGGCAGACTTGCAGTAACATTAAGAGAATTACAAGACATCTTATACGAATATGGAGCATATAATGCTATAAACTTAGACGGCGGCTCCTCCTCTACCATGTATTACAATGGTGAAGTTATAAGTAATCCATACAAGTCTTCTGGTGAAAGACCAATTCATTCTATATTTTATGTAGAGCCTTAGAATAAATCTAGTCATTGTTTTTTACTTTGACTAGATTTATTTATATAGACAATTAATTAAGAAACTATAAAATTAACAATCAATTTACAATCCGTGTTAGCTAATAAATTTAGTTTTTATTTG
>JAYFRK010000459.1:0-6500 GCA_034925975.1 Clostridium sp. | reverse complement strand
TTAATCTATTTTCTTCAAGTACTGCTTCAAGATTTGAAAGTCTTCCTTTGCATTTTCTAACGACTCCTTTTTCATCTTCAACAACTGCAACACCTGCAGAGTCATAACCTCTATATTCAAGTTTTGATAATCCTTCTACTAAAATATCTGATGCATTTTTATTTCCTAAATATCCTACTATTCCACACATATGCAATTCTCCCTTTTTGCTAATTTTTATTTTGTAAGCATTTTTATTAAATGCTCTTTAAGGGAAGCTTGTATTGTTGGTACCTGACTGGATTTGTACTAAAGATTACTCCTCAGTTTTGCCAGTCTTTATCGGTAGTACTATACCGTGGGGCATCCGCCGAAACTTCGATACTCCCCACCCTCGTCAACTTAAGCAGGCGTTCCAAATCTGCGATTTGGTTATGATCCCTTACTCAGACGTTAGTCTAAGCTTCCTTTGCACTGCTTGAGTTCTGGCGCTTTTATTTAAATATATACTCTCATGTCCCTCCTTTTCACTAAACTTTTTTTGACAAGCTTCCTATCCATTATATTTTACATTATATTATACGTCAATAATATTCATTCCGTTTCATATTTTATTCACCAAATGTTAAAAAGTCTATAAGTAAATTATACATTTTATTTCAAAATAAAATAAAGCACCCTAAATTTAGGTACTTTATTTTATAATTCCGTATTATCCTTATTACTAATTTGCTTTTTCTTCGATTTTTTTTGCAAGTGAATGTGCTATTTCATCTAGTTCTGCTTGATCTTCACCTTCTAGCATAACTCTAACTAAAGGTTCTGTTCCTGAAGGTCTTATTAAAACTCTTCCAGAGCCATTTAGCTTTTCTTCTATTTTTCTTATTTCTGCAGCTATTTCTTCATCTTTTTCATGAATATCTTTCATATCATTAGGTACCTTTGCATTAACTAAAACTTGTGGAAGTTTAGTCATCATTGATGCTAATTCTGATAGGCTTTTACCAGTCTTTTTCACTACAGAGGCTATTTGAAGGCCTGTAACAAGGCCATCCCCAGTAGTGTTATAATCTAAAAATATTATATGACCTGATTGCTCTCCACCAAGCTTATATCCGCCCTTAACCATTTCTTCAAGGACATATCTATCCCCAACTTTAGTTTTTATAGTGGATATTTTCTCTTTGTTGAAGGCTAAATCAAGTCCTAAATTACTCATGACAGTTACAACTACCATATTATCTTTAAGTTTACCTTGTTCCTTTAAATTCTTTCCACAAATGGCCATTATAAAATCCCCATCTATAAGTCTGCCTTTTTCATCTACTGCAAGACATCTATCTGCATCTCCATCAAAAGCAAGTCCAAGGTCACACTTTTCACTTATAACATAATCTATTAAGCCTTGTGGGTGAGTTGAACCGCATTTTTCATTTATATTTATCCCATTTGGCTTGTTATTTATTACATGAACTTCAGCACCTAATTCTTCAAAGGCTTCTACTGCAGCTTTATAAGATGCTCCATTTGCACAGTCAAGAGCTATCTTAAGACCTTTTAAATCTACATCTATAGTTGACTTTGCAAATTTTCTGTAGTCATCTAATGCAGATTCACTTATAATTTTTCTTCCTAAATTAGCTCCTGTAGGGGATGGTACCCCTTCAAAATTATTTTCAATTATATTTTGTATTCTATCTTCTAATTCATCGCTTAATTTATAACCATTTCCATTAAAGAACTTGATTCCATTATATTCTACTGGATTATGAGAAGCTGAAATCACAACACCTGCATCTGCATTATACTTTCTTGTAAGGTAAGCTATAGCTGGTGTTGGCACAACGCCTGCACAAACTGCTTCTGCTCCAACTGATAAAATACCTGAAACTAGTGCAGATTCTAACATGTCTCCTGATATTCTTGTATCCATTCCAACTAATATTTTAGGTTTATGAGTTCCTTCAGTTAGCACAAATGCTCCAGCTCTTCCTAGTTTATATGCAAGTTCAACTGTTAGCTCTTCATTAGCAATTCCTCTTACTCCATCTGTTCCAAACAATCTACTCATTTTGTTACCTCTCTTTACACATGTTTTTATACACATTCCTTCTAATTATATTACATATTTATCATTATAACAATATGAGTAAATTCACCTGTATTACAATATTATCTTCACCTTTGTTCCATCACAAGCATTAACATTAACTATTTCCATGCCTTTATATTTATTCAAAACTTTTATAGCTCTATTCAGCTCCTCAAAATCTACAGCATCCAAATATCTCATTCCATCCTTAGGAATATATTTTTTAATCCCATGTCTAGCCATGAATTTAAAAACAAGGCTTAGCACCCATAAGGGTGCTGGTATTATACATCTAAATTTTCCACTGGTTTTTATATGCACTCTCATTTTTTCACCTTACTCAATAACTACTTCTACTATATCTCCATTAGCGCTTTTTACATCTACTATTTTTCCATTTATGTCATTATCAATTGCACTTGATATAATATTCATGTCTATTTCGTAGCCATTTTCCCCTTTCATACTCATACCAGGTATCTTGCTACCCACATTAAGCATTGCTTTAACAAATTTAATAGGCAGCTTTACATCTACATTGTCACCTTTTACAGATCTAACTTTTATCTTTAGCATTTTTTCTTGATTTGTTTTTTTATCTAGTATTATAGTATCTAAACTCTCATTCTCTTTTTCTTTTATTGCAGATATAAGTTCTGTTGCCTTGTCAGCATCGATTTTTCCCTCTTCTACCATTTTTAAAATTCTTGATATATCTTCTTTCATTTAAATTACCCCCTATATTAATTTAAACCTACTCTGGAAATTCTCCATCCTTTAGCACCTTTAAAGCTTCTTCCGGAGAGATTTCTCCTTTTTCTAACATATCTAATACTTCCTTGTTGCTTACTTTAGGCTTTTTGTTTAGAGAATATCCTAATGCTACAATTACATCATCAAGCTTTGCCCTTACAGTTGGATAGGATATCCCCATCTCTTTTTCAACATCCTTAATACTTCCTCTGCATTTCAAAAATACTTCTGCAAATTCCAATTGTTCACTACTTAGGTATGCAAATTTAGATAGCTCAAATTCATTTTCTATAATTGTCCCACACCTATTACACTTAAGCTTTGTTATTTTTAAACTTGAATTACACACTGGACATTTACTTAACATTTTATATCCCATATATTCACCCCTTTTTTCTTATTTAGAATCATTTTCGATATTATGCGAAATCAATAATCTTTAAAACATAGCCTTATATTGTTTTTATTTCTTTATTTGAAGCCATTAATAAAGTTATAAATATCATTATAATTCCTGATGCCACTGGTAATATATATACAGGAATTTTTTCTATAAGAAGTCCTGATAATATTAGTCCAATTGGATTTATCCCCATAGCTATTGTCTGTAAGAGTCCAAATATTCTTCCTCTTATATTATCAGGAGTTTCTCTTTGCATAATTACAAATATAGGTATATTAACATAGACAATTGAAATTCCCCCTATAAGTAAAAAGATAATATAGTATATAAAGTGTACAGATTTGCTAAGCTCCACAAATCTAGGTAAAACAGGTAGAGCTATAGATATGCATGTCACACTTATAAACATAATTCCTATAACTAAGGATTTATATTTTTTCTCTTTTTCTGGAAGCATTGATAGTATAATTGAGCCTATCATCATTCCCAGTGGAATCATAGCTTCCAATATTCCAAATTTTTTAGGCGATAAGTTTATAATGTTATTAACTATATAAGGAAAAGGCACCGTTACCCCTAATGCTAAGAAAAAATTTAGAAAAATTGAAAATCCAAATATAATTGATAGTACCTTTCTTCCTTTTAAAAATGTAAATCCCTCTTTAAATTCCTCTGAAAAACCTTTGATAACTTTATCTTTCTCTCTATTTTTATCTTCCTTTTCAACTTTATTTAGATTAAAATCAATAAACATTTCTGATATACCAGACAATACAAAAGAAATAGCGTTAACTACCAAAAATAATTTTATATCTACAAGTGCAAAAATTATTCCTCCTAAAAAAGGACCGCCAATTTGTGCCATAGATGATACTGCTTGATTTAGTGAATTTACCTTAACCAGACTTTTATCATCTACTATATTAGGTATAGAAGCTCCCATAGGAATATCGAAGAATGTATTGCATGTGTTTAAAAGTAAGTTGGCTATATAGATATACGATACCTTAAGTCCATTTATTGATGCCACTGCTGCAAGTGCAAAAATGACTACTCCACTTAATATATCCATGGCAACTACTATCTTTTTTCTGTCTACCCTGTCAGATATAACTCCTGCCACTGGGCCTAATATTATTCTTGGAAGCATACCAAAAACTAATGTCATAGAAAAAGCTGCTGAAGAACCAGTTGTTTTTAAAACATAAAGCCCTATGGCAAAATTATATATTTGGCTGCCAAATAGTGAAACCAATCTTCCTAGAAGTAATAAAATGATATTAGATGTTAACTTTGGGTTCCCCTTAATCTCTAATTCTGAATTAATCTCTTTTTCAATTTCCACCCCATTCTCCCCCTATTTCATATATAAACATACTCTTATAACATATTTATCCTAATATGTTATATTGTTATTATAAGGTATTAAATTAATAATTTCAATATTAAAATTAAATATATTAATATATTTTTTTATTTTTATTAATTTTATTTAAGTATATAATCAATATATTTAATTTACAACTAAATTATTATTTATAAAATCATTCCATTAGCAATTACATCTATTATATTTAAATCATTCTTATTTACTATAACAACATCCCCGTCATTCCCGCATTTAATTCTTCCTTTTCTATTTAACTTTAATGCATCAGCCACATTGGATGTTATTACTTTAATAGCAGTTTGTATTTCTATATTTTCTTGTAGTATAGCGTCCTTAACTTCATCATATAAAGAACTTATCTTTCCTATACCACTACCAATGTGTTCTCCTTTGTCATTAAATAGCGGAAGACTTCCTTGAGCATCTGAAGAAAAAGTAACATTCTTAATGTCTATACCTTCATCTAAAAGTCTTTTAAGCCCTTTACTGCATTTAACTTCTCCTTCCTCTATAAACTTAGGAATAGTACTAGTGGTAAAATCTATTCTTCCTCCTAATTTTACGTATTTCATACCTTCTTTAAATAAGTCTTCATTTCTATTTATATGAGTTGGCAAAAATTGAGTTATTGGTATTTCTGTATTTTTTGTAATTTCTATTAAATACTTTAATTTATCTTTTCCATCTCCCATGTGAATATTGATTATACCTGCTTTCCCTGAAAGAATTCCTCCTCTTCTTGCATCTGAAGCAAGCTCTACAATCTTTTCTAAAGTAGGTTGAGAACCTCTGTGGTCAGCTAGTGCCACTTCTCCTACCCCTATTATTTTATCTATAAGTATTATATCCTCTTCAATACTGGCCATTAGTGGTTTAGGAGGTATTTTATAAGAACCTGTATATATGAAAGTACTTATTCCTTCTTCTTCAATAGCTTTTGCCTTTGCTAGCAAACTTTTCATACTTCGCGTTACCCCATCAGTTCCAAGACATCCAACCACTGTTGTAACTCCAGCATTAACTATATCTCTAAAGTTTATTTCAGGAGTTCTTGTTCTAAATCCACCTTCTCCTCCTCCCCCTAGGATATGTACATGACAATCTATAAATCCTGGAAAAACTATTCTGTTTGATGCATCTATAACTTTAATAGGTACATTACTTCCTGAAAGTTCAATTTTATCCCCTATGTATTCTATTTTATTTCCACATATCAACAGATCCTTTTTACCTATATATTCTGGTGAATATATTTCTCCATTTTTAATTAAAACCATCATAATCTTTACTCCATTCTATTTTAATAAATTTATATACCAACTTACTTAAATTATATTGAAACATAACCTTATTTATATTTTATAACGTTTCATATTTATATTAAATAACTTGTTATATTAAGCTATATTTTATACTTTTCTGAATAAGTGAAAGTATTAAGCTAATAATAATTGTATATTTGGAGGTGATTTCATTGAAAAGGTTATTATATATTACCGTTAATTCAAAGCCAGAAGAGATGTCCACTAGTAAGACAGTAGGTAGGGATTTTGTAAATCGTTTTATTGCCAAAAATCCAGATTGCATTGTAGAAGAACTTGACCTTTATAATGAGGACATTCCTGAAATAAATCATGTTATATTTTCAGGAAGGGCAGAGCCTGTTTCAGGTGCCCAATACGATGCTCTATCAGAACAGGATAAAAAGTCCGTAGATAGAATTAATTTTTTATGCGATCAATTTTTAAATGCGGATACATATGTAATTGCTGCACCTATGTGGAGTGTAAGTTACCCTTCCAGACTTAAAAGGTATTTAGATTGTATTATTCTTAATAATAAAGTAATCAGTATAACTCCTGATGATGTTATGGGACTTTTGG
>JAYFRK010000464.1:0-1953 GCA_034925975.1 Clostridium sp. | reverse complement strand
CTTTTTCTTCCCACCAGCCAAAAGCAACTCTCGCATATATCTGCCAATTTCCCGGTGATAAAAAGAATAGAGAAAAGGAACTTCCTGGAGGTATGATGTACATGCCTTGAAAATCATGCTTTGTAAGGGTTTCACTTGGTTCAACCCTTCTTACGAAAGTGTAGGTACCACCTCTAGGGTTTCCAGATACAAAGCTGGCATTTAGAATTTCGACTTTTGGCATTGGCGGTGGAATAATTGCCTGATTACCGGCAGCAAAATATGGTGATGTTTCTCCTCTTCCGGGAAGTGTGGTACTTAGCCAGCCTTCAGCTGTCAATGGCCCATTGGAAAAGTTGGTAATGGTATAGGCATTCAAAAACATATTAACCCTTGATCCAGCCGGGTTGACTAGTGCTCCCCATGCATTGTATCCTCCACCGAAAGATATGATATCAGTCTGCCCCAGGAAGTATTCTCCAAGATAGGAGTGATATACGTTTTCTGGCAGCACGTTGACCTCTTGAAGTCGTTTTTCATTATCCATTAATACTAAGCTCATAATCTTCCTCCTCATAATCATACGTTGACTGATGATTCATATTGCTTCCTCCCACCAGGTCAAAACGATTGTCCCTGTGATGTATTGAGATACCGGTGGCCTTAGAAGTATTGAAAAGGAGCCTCCTGGACCGATAATTATCGATCCATTATGTGAATCGCTTACAAGAGTGGAATTTTGAGCAACAATTCTGCCGAAAATATTCACACCTCTAGTCATGGGTTCAGTGAAATAATTGGCATACTTCATTACAGCCTTTGGTAATGGAGGAGGTGAAATACCCTGATTCGACGGAGTTACAGTGGGAGAGACTACTGCATTTTTAGGTACATCAGCATTTAACCAGACTTCTCCAATAAAGCTTTGAGTTGAAAAGTTTGTTATGGTAAAAATATCGATATATAGATTCACTCCTGAATCAATAGGATTTATTATTCCGCCCCAGGCATTATATCCGCCGCCGAAATTCAGCAGCCCGGTTTGGCCTATAAAATATCTTCCAAGTCTTGAATTCAAGGCTGGACTGGTTATGTTTACTACCTGAATTGGTTGTTTACTTATTTCTTCTGACATACTATTTCTCCTAACTGTGCTTTCTTATAATGATATAATATGAAATAGCATAGATAGTTGTTCAAATTGATTAAGTAAACTTTAGAGTATGTAAGAATTAGTTCGGAATATACTTGTATCATGTTACCTCTTAGCATATCCTTGGAAGCATTTGAAAGTCTAAACCATTCAAAATCCTTCTTCCACCAATAGAATTCTCTATATATACAAGTCTTTCCTCCTCAGTAAAGTATCCTAATATACTAGCTTCTTGGCAACCACATGTGCTTTGCAATTCATTTTTTATTTCTTCAGAAATGCTTTTGTCTGCTATTATTATAATTCTACCCTCACTTGCCAAATATAAAGGATCAAGCCCTAACATTTCATTAATAGCTTTAACTTCTCTCCTAATAGGGATATTCTCTTTAAAAAGGTGTATTCCAAGGTTACTCTTTCTTGAAATTTCATTTAACACTTGTCCTATTCCACCTCTTGTAGGATCTCTCATTAACTTTATACCCTCTTCATATTTCAGCAAATAACTTAATAAATGATTAAGTGGTTCACAGTCACTTCTTATATCTCCATGTATATCTAGTTCATACCTATCAACTGCAATAGCTGTACCATGTTCTGCTATTGTTCCTGTAATTATTATACTATCTCCAGGTTCTATTTTTTTAGGAGAAAATTTATCTATAACTCCAATCCCTGCTGTATTAATAAAAATTCCATCTGCTTTACCTTTTTCAACTACTTTAGTATCCCCTGTTATAATCTTCACTTTTGCCTCACTACAGGTTTTATTCATAGATGATGCTATATCTTTTAGCTTACTAATAGGAAAACCCTCCTCT
>JAYFRK010000008.1:0-6821 GCA_034925975.1 Clostridium sp. | reverse complement strand
ATTAACTGATTCTTTAATTAGGATTTTTAAAGTTTCATTATTCTCAAAAGCTTTCTTTATTTCATCATATGCTTCTTCTCTTTCAATTTCTGTTTTTGATAAGACTACATATCCATCATCATTTCTAATACTTATTACTTTTGCTTCTACTTCTTCACCAACTTTAAATAAGTCTTCTATTTTAGCATTTTCATCTCTAGTAGCTTCTTGTATAGGGATTATTGCATCAGCTTTATAACCTATATTAACAAAGGCTGCTTTTTCATTTAATGAAATTATTTGACCTTTTACTTTGTCCCCTACTGCAATTTGTACATAATTTTGATCCATCTAAACTAGTTGCTCATTAAATTCTAATTCTTTGTTTTCACTCATTTTTGTAATTGCCTCCTTTATAATCCAATCAGGTGTTGAAGCACCAGCTGTAACACCTATATTCTCACAGTTATTTACTATTTCTTCAGGTATTTGCCCTGCATTTTCAACATGGATAGTATTAGAACAATTTTTTTTGCATATTTCATATAGTTTTGCTGTATTAGAACTATGATGTCCTCCAATTACAATCATAGCATCGACTTTACCTGATAAGTCATCAGCTGCTTTTTGTCTTACTTGAGTTGCATTGCATATGGTATTAAATGCAACTACTTCCTCACACATATCTTTTATCAAATTTAACGTTTTATCCCAATTTTCTTGTTTCTCTGTTGTTTGAGATACTATACAAACTTTTTTAGGAAGCCTCTTTATGTTTGAACCATCTTTAGACACTATAGCAGTATCATCGCACCAACCATTAATCCCAATGACTTCTGGGTGAGAAGAGTCTCCTACGATGACTATTCCATAACCAAGTTCATAGTATTCTTTTACCTTACGATGTATATGAGAAACATGGGGGCATGTAGCATCTGCTACAACTAAATTTTTGCTATTTAGAAGGTCTATTATTTTAGAAGAGACCCCATGTGATCTTATAATTATAACATCACTTTCATTTAAATTATCTAGTTCATCAATTTCAACTGGATATATATCTTTGGACTTTAAAAATTCTACCACATCATTATTATGAATTAATGGTCCTAAAGTATATATTGCTTTTTTAGAACTTTCTCTATATTTTAAAGCAGTTTCTACTGCTCTCTTAACTCCAAAGCAAAAACCAGCTTTATCAGCTAATAAAATATTTTTCATATTATCATCCTCATATAATTATTTACTATAGAGATTATTACTTATGTATATACATATCTTATTTACAACATCTTCAATAGATAAATAAGTAGTATCTATTTCAACAGCATCTTCAGCTTTAGTTAGAGGATTAATGCTCCTATTAGAATCGATGTAATCTCTTTGTTTTATTTCTTCTAAGATTTCGTCATAATTTACATCTAATTTTTTACAGATTAATTCCTTATATCTCCTTTCAGCTCTCTCTTCTGGTGATGCAGTCAAATAAAACTTAAAAGTAGCATCCTTTAACACTACTGTTCCTATGTCTCTTCCATCCATTATAACATTATATTTTTCTGACATTTTTCTCTGTAGGTAAACCAAATTTTCTCTAACTTCTGGTACAGCGGCATAGTTAGATACATTCTGATTTATTTCTGGCATTGTTAATTTATCATTGATATTTTCACCATTTACAATTAAATTATTATCTTCAAAATGCATCTCTAAATTTTTCATAAGCTTACATAAGTTTTCTATATCATCACTGGATATTTCAAGTTCCATAGCTTTTAAAGTTATGGCTCTATACATAGCTCCAGTATTTATGTACATCAAATTAAATCTTTCTCCCACCATCCTTGCAATGGTACTTTTACCCGCTCCAGCTGGACCATCAATTGCAACCGTAATTCTCAAGTTAATACCGCCTTTCTAAAATTCGCACATAGTATTATATTCTATGTAAAATATTAAAATCCTCTAAAATAATCAATAGTTAGCACCAATTATTTAAATTAGTTTATACTTACTCCAGCTAGATATCCAGTTGAAAAAGCTATTTGTAAATTGAATCCCCCAGTATATGCATCTACATCTATCATTTCTCCTGCAAAATATAGATTCTCTATAATTTTCGATTTCATATTAGACGGATCAATCTCTTTTACGTTGATTCCACCAGCAGTAATTATAGCTTCAGCTATTGGTCTAAGCCCCTTAATACTTAATTCAAAATTTTGAAGCAGATGAACTAAATTTTTACGCTCCTCCTTAGTTATTGAGTTCACTTTTTTATTTTCATCAATATTACTAAGCTTAACTACTATCTCTATAATTTTTTGAGGTAGTAGGTCATCTAAAGAATTTTTAAAATCTTTGTTTGCATATTTGATAAAATCCTTTTGGATCCGTTTATCCAATTCATCGCTACTTAATGCTGGTTTTAAATTAATAACAGCTTTAAGTACATTCTTTTTGTTAACAAACCTACTTCCGCTTAATACAATAGGCCCAGAAACACCATAATGTGTGAATAACATTTCTCCAAATTCTTCGTAGAGTACTTTATTATTTCTATCTCTAATAGAAAAGTTAACATTCTTTAAGGATAATCCCTGTAAACTTTTTATCCATTCTTCATTTACTTCTATAGGAACTAAAGAAGCCTTTGGTTCAACTATAGTATGCCCAAGCTCCTTTGAAAATGTAAGCCCGTCTCCTGTTGAACCTGTTTGAGGATAGGATAGTCCACCTGTTGCAAGTATAAAATAATCTCCATATATTTCTTTATCGCCTTCTAGTATTACAGACGTAATTTTTTTATCCTGAAATTTTATTTTTTTTACCTTTGATTTTAACAATATCTCAACATTTTTATTAGATAATTCTCTTTCAAAGGCTTTTATTATATCAGAAGACTTATCAGATTTAGGGAATACTCTCTCTCCTCTTTCTACCTTTAATTTAACACCTAATTTTTCAAAAAAATCCATAGTATTCTCATTAGTAAAAGAATATAGACTGCTATATAAAAAGTTAGGATTTCCAGGTATGTTATCAAAGAATTCACTTATATCTTTACTATTGGTTACATTACATCTTCCCTTCCCAGTAATGAATAGCTTCTTTCCAAGCTTTTCATTCTTTTCAATAAGTATAACTTGATGCTTATTTGCAGCAGAAATCGCTGCCATCATGCCTGCTGGTCCTCCACCTATAACTACAACTTTACTCATTAGTTCACCTCTTTGTATACTATTAACCTACTATTATAATTTAATATAACACACTAGTTTATTCAAGTATGTTAGATAATTATACTGAAAATAAAAAAGTAAGAAATTTATTATAACTTCTTACTCCATACTATTTATAATATATTATTATTCTTCCTTTTTATAAGAATAAACTTGATATTCCTCTCAAATACCCTCTAATTCCTTGAACAGATTAGATATGTTATCCTTTTCTCTTAATCCAACAGCAACTATTAATGCATTGATTACACTTAATGGTGCTACTAGTGAATCAACAAAAGACGCCATATTACTTTGAGCTATTAGAGTGTATTCTGCTCTTGTTGCTAAAGGTGATAAAAGGCTATCTGTTATAGCAACAACTTTAGTCCCTTTGCTTTGTGCAAAAGACAATGCCTCAACGGTTCTAGCTGCATAACGTGGGAATCCAATACCAATTACTAGGTCTTCATCAGTAATATTTATCATTTGATCAAATACGTCACTGATACCATGCTTTACAACTTTTACATTATCTAATATCATATTTAAATAAAATCCTAAGAATTCAGCTAAAACAGTTGAACTTCTAAGACCAATTATGTATATTCTTTTTGCCTTGAAAATATTATCAACTACTTCTTCAAAGTCTTTATGGTTTATTTTTTCCAATGTAGATCTTATATTTTCCATATCAGCCTTTAGAACGCCTTTTAGTGCATTTTCTTGATTTATTAAGTTATTTGATATCTCAATTCTTTGCACTGTAGTAAGTTTATTTTTTATTAAATCATGCAGTGCTTTTTGTAGTTTTGGATATCCACTAAACCCCAGTTCATTGGCAAATCTAACTACTGTAGATTCACTAACACCTACACTTGTACCTAATCTTGCTGCTGTCATAAATGCTGCTTTATCATAATGCTTGAGTATATATTCAGCTATTAATTTTTGTCCTTTACTCAATCTTGGGAATTTTATTTGAATGGTTCTCATTAAATCTTGATTGTTTTCGTCCATTTATATTCAACCCTTTCTTATCTTGCAACGAAATGAAATTTTTATTTCATTTTATCATCAATTAAATTTCTTATCAATATAAAATGCATATTTATTAATTTTTATTCAATAAAAGTTGAATTTTAGAATGAACTTATAAATTTTTTAAATAATTTATTTCATTTTCATCTAGGTATCTCCATTCGCCTCTTCTTAAATTTCCCAATTTTATATTGCCTACTGAAATTCTTTTTAATGCTATTACCGGGTGCCCAATTTTTTCACACATACGTCTGACCTGTCTATTCTTCCCCTCATGAATTATTATTTCTACTTTTGATTTATCTTGTAATTTTTCGATTATTCTAAATTTAGCCTTAGCAGTTATATATCCACCTATATCAATACCATTGCAAAATTCATCTATCTTATCTTTACTTGGGGCTCCTTCTATAACTGCAATATAAACTTTATTTACCTCTTTTCTAGGATGTATTATCCTATTATATATATCTCCGTCATTAGTCAAAAGTATCATTCCGGATGTATTATAATCTAGTCTTCCAATTGGGAAAATCCTTTCGTTTACTTTTACTATATCTAGAATCGTTTTTCTTCCTCTCTCATCTTTAACTGTAGAAACATATCCTTCTGGTTTATTTAGCAGAATATAAACTTTTCTCTCTTCTAATTTTATTAACTTTGAATCAACTACTATTTCGTCTAATTCAGGATCAACTTTAAATCCTAGTTCTGTTACAATATTACCATTTACTTTAACTCTTCCCTCTTCAATTATTTCTTCACACTTTCTTCTAGCTGCTACCCCACAAGCAGCCATATACTTTTGAAGTCTCTCTTTCACTATTATCACCTTCATTCATTCGTCTATGGAAATAATTATATATACTTTTTATAGTTTTATCAAATTATTAAAATTAAATAACTACTCTGTGTAGTTTACATTTAAAATCTAAAATACATAATATTTATTATGTAAACTAATATTTTTTAATTAAATATAAGAGGCTATCTTATGCGTTTTATACTAATATATTTTCCCGCCCATTATCCTTTTTACTATATCTAATTTCTTATATCCTAACTTATATTTATTTACTTGTTCTGCTAAAACTTTTGCTTGAACTGGATTAAAACTAAAAATTTTAGCTATCTCTTCTATATTATAATAATTTTTATTCAAAGTATTCATAATTTGGTTTTGCATATTCATTTTATAATACAGATCAATTTTTCTATTTTTATGCGGTCCATTTTCTTCTCTGTGATGATAATGACATAAGTAAATATAATTAATGGGAATATCAAAACCACCTTGATTTTTATAGACTATATGATGGCGTTCTCCTGGTTCACCACATATAATACATCTATTCATAAATTTCCTCCTAAATAATAATATAAATCATTATAGTTATCTTAAATTTGAGCCTAATTATATTTATATTATCTTAATTGAAATAAAATATCCAATCAAAAATAAAAGTCTACTTAATAATAACCCAATAAAATTAATTATTATAATTTAAAATTTATCATAAAACTATGTTTATTGTATTTTAAATTAACAAATGTTATATTATAAGAAAATAAACTCATAAGAAAGGCGGATTTATTCATGGCTAAATATGAATTAATAGCTACTTCAGCATTTGGAATAGAGTCAATAGTAGCAAAAGAGTTAAAGAGATTAGGCTATAAAGATTTAAAAGTTGAAAATGGTAAAATTACTTATTTTGGTGATGAAGAATGCATCTGTAAATCTAATCTTTGGCTAAGATGTGCAGATAGAATATATATAAAATTATCAGAATTTAAAGCTACTAGCTTTGAAGAGTTATTTCAAGGTGCAAAAGCTATACCTTGGGGAGACCTTTTACCAGAGGATGCAAATTTTATTGTAAATGCTAAATCTGTTAAATCTCAACTTTTTAGTCTTTCTGATATTCAAGCCATTGTAAAAAAGGCCATTGTAGAAAAACTAAAAGATACTTATTCTATAGAATGGTTTGAAGAAACTGGAAGCAATTATCCAATACTGGTTTCTATTTTAAATGATACTGTAACTATAATGTTAGATACTAGCGGAGAAGCTCTTCATAAGAGAGGCTACAGAGAAAAAGGTAGCGCAGCTCCATTAAAAGAAACTCTTGCAGCTGCACTAGTTATATTAAGTAACTGGAGATATGATAGATACTTTGTAGACCCTTTTTGTGGCTCAGGGACAATTCCAATAGAAGCTGCATTGATAGCTAAAAATATTGCACCAGGATTAAACAGAACATTTGCCTGTGAAGACTGGGATTTTATAATATCTAGTCTTACTTGGAAAAATGTTAGAAAAGAAGCTTATGAAGCTATAATATATGATAAAGAATATAAAATTTTTGGATACGATATGGATAATAGGGTTATAACAATTGCAAGACAAAATGCAGTTAAAGCTGGTGTTGATGATTGTATACATTTCCAAACTCAAGATGTTAGTTCCTTCACTTCAAGCAAAGGATATGGCACCATTGTATGCAATCCTCCTTATGGTGAAAGATTGAGTGAGAAAAAAGAAGTTGAAAAACTGTATGAAATTATGGGAAAGACATT
>JAYFRK010000421.1:0-3471 GCA_034925975.1 Clostridium sp. | reverse complement strand
ATTGGTTTAAAGATAGTAAGTTAAAAGAACTTGCTAGTCATTGAATAAAATGTAGGTTTTTTATAGGGTGCTTTGTTTATAAATTATTTCGAAAAATATCAACATGCTATCGCATTTATTTATAGCAATTCTTTAAGTTGTACTCAATAATACTTACCTAAGTAACTTTATAGTGTGGCTACGCCATGCAAAATTATCATTTTGCTTTTGAAGTCCTTTTAGTATTTACTGTAGTAATCAATAGTTGCAACTAATTAAGGCATGTAGGATTACTGGCTAGCATATATGTATCAATTGAAGAAACTTTGAAGGGATAGCTAGTAGTACTGAAGGTTTCTCAATGATACATATATGTGTTAGCCAAGTAATCTTACATGCCGCTATTTTGTCGCACTATACCTATTAGACGTAAAACTATACTACTTCTTTTTTCTTTGAATCTAAAAATTGTATTTCCTGGGCAATAACTTCACTCATATATCTCTTTTCTCCATCTTTTGTTTCATAGCTTCTCATTTGAAGTCTTCCAATTACACTTATTAAGCTGCCCTTCTTAGTATACTTAGCCAAATTTTCAGCCTGCTTTTCCCATGCCACTATAGGTATAAAGTCTGCCTGTTTTTCTCCGTTCTGGTCATAATAACCCCTATCTACAGCCAATTTAAATGTAGTAACAAATTTATTGTTTTCTTTAAGCTCTCTTAACTCTATGTCTTTTGTTATTCTTCCAATGAACATAACTTTATTCATAATACTCCTCCAATATTAATAGATGTATTTTTCTAAATTATATCCACTTTATAACATCTTAAACTTACCTTTATAGAAAAATCATCTTAATTCCAAAGAGTACTAAAATAATACCTCCGACATAATCTGCATACTTAGAAAACATGTCAATTTTTCTTAAGTATTTAGCTATTGTGAAAGCAATAATGCACATTATAAGTGTAATCAGACCAATAAACATTGTAGCTTCCAAAAGAACATGTCCTTTATTTATATTGTTTAAAACTGTAAATCCAACTACAGCTGCATCTATGCTCACTGATATTCCAAGTATAAAATACATCTTTCTACTTACTATTATCCTACTACTGCTGCGCTTCATCCCTTCCTTTAGCATCATTATTCCAACTATAGCTATTATTATTCCCCCAATAATTTTAGGAATGGCTAAAATATATGTATTAAACAAATACCCCATGTAAGATCCCATTAACGCAAGAAAAAATTGAAAAAATCCAAAGGATATGCAAAATGATATTTTATTCCTTCTCTTAACAAGAGGGTTTAACCCCAAACTTAAGGCAACTCCAAAGGCATCTAAAGCAAGTGCCAATGCAATTACAAACAGTGAATATATTCCTATATAAAAAATACCCATGAAAAAAGTCCTTTCATATTTAAATAAGTTTATATAAAATATATGAAAGAACTTTTTTAGTTATTCCCTTTTATAAACAGAGTTCTAAGCTTATCTGTTATCATCTGTCCATAATTCTATATTATATTCTCCAGCAGCATCAAAAGTTATGGAAAGTATCATTTCATTTGAAATTTCCGGCATTTTGCCTAAATTACATATACCATTTTCCTGAATATTAACTTGGCTTTTTACAGCATTCACATTCTTAAAGACTTTAAGTTTTTCTCCATTATTAATCCTCAGCATTACATTTAAATCATGAAAACCAAGTCTATTTATTATTTCTTGCCTCAACTTTATATTCACAGTTTCTCCTTGTTTCACAGTAACGCTAATATCATTTTCACCAAGTTGCGTTACTCCCCCTGATCCAGCTACCATAATTCCAGCAATTAATTTAGTCGGAGGAATACCTTGTTGATTTATAGTAACTTTTTCTGATACCTTTATCTTTATATCTTTAGGTATTTCAGCGTTAGTTATTATATCTACATATCCTCCATCTGATGAATCTATAGTTACATTTTTATCTATAATTGAGTCAATTCTATATTCTCCACTCTTTACCTTAACCGTTCCCCCATCTTTTGCATTCTGAATGGCTTTATTTATATCAGAATAATCAGAGTTCACATCCTCTTCTACATTTCCACTTGAACTAATTACAGTAAAACTTCCTTTTAGAATATTTGAGATAGGTTTTGCAAATGCAGTTTTAGAATTACAAATCATCAAAATAAATAGTAACATAATAAATACAGATAAACATTTGGTATTTTTCATATACATCCTCCAATTAATTTAATCTAAATAGTTTCATTAATACATAAATGGAGCACTACCTCCATAAAAATCTTTATGATTCATAATTTTCAGCATAAACTTTAAAATCATAATTTCCTTCCACATTAAATATAACAGTCAAATTATATATCTTATCTTCCCTTACAATTTCTTCTTTTGCTATTTCGTACTTACCTTTAACGCAAATCAATGCTTTGTCATTATAAATCAAGTCAATATCTCCATCTGATATACTTTTCCCATTCTTTGTAAACTCTATTTTATATATAACTTTTTTAACCTCTTTAACTCCATGATTAAGTCTTGAAAATATTCTAAGGTTTGACTTTTCTCCTAGATTACTTATACTCTCAAAACCATTAAAATAGAGATTGATAGGTTCCTCACTTCTATTATCTTTCATCAATTGAACAGCTTCTTTAAGATTATATTTATTCTCCAATACATGTTTTAAAGAGTATATAGCTACTAAACTTAAAATAATAAAGATAGTTAATGTAATCTTTTTTCTATTTTTCAACTCCTCCACACCAGCCCCTTTTAATTATTAATTTACATATTTTTACTTTAAGTATTTCCAAATTTTATTACTTTAAACTTCTTGCCAATAATATTTTTATAAAAATTATTATGAAAAATAAAAATGACTAAGCCTCCACTTAAGGAATCTTAGTCTCTCTACTTTTATTACTTTTATTTCTAATATATCTGAATAAGCAAATTATTGATAACCCAAAAATTCCTCCTAATGTGTCAATTAACACATCTGTAAATTTGCCTTCCCTGCCTTGTACAAAAGTCTGATGAAATTCATCTGAGGAAGCATATAAAAAAGTTAACACTAAGGATAAAATTAAACACTTCTTAAAACTAACCTTTTCTGCAATAGCATTGTATAAAAGCATGTAGAGTATACAATATTCAGTAAAGTGCCCAGCCTTCCTAACTATAAAATTAGCGAGCTCTCCGAAGTAACTATCTAAATTCACTCCTAAACTTCCTAATAAATTTATTACAGATCCACTTTTTTCACTAGAAATAACAGCAGGCTCATTTGAAAACTTGAAAATAACAATCATCCAAAATATAACCAAAAGCCATTTTACTATAGTGTTTTTCTTCATGTAATCTCTCCCTTTGGGGACAGTCCCCCGGTATTATTTTCCAAACAGACACTATTTTGCTTCTACAAACTCTTTATATGCACCTCTTCTATTATCTCTAAAATAGGCTAATAT